>NZ_KE383874.1:57213-262985 GCF_000422545.1 Desulfocurvibacter africanus subsp. africanus DSM 2603 | reverse complement strand
TCTACACGCCCCGGCGGGCCATACGACTGGAGCAGATCCAAAACGGCTACGGCCATGTGGCTTCGTCCGTATACGACGAGCCTGCGGACCTGACCACGGTGGAGGTCGCGGGGTGTGCCGTGGACGCGGGGCTCTCGAGCATCGAGTACGGCCAGCCGACGGACAACGATCCGGCCCTGCTGGCGGCCACGGATGCCGAGACCCAGGCCAAGGCCAATGCAACCAAGGCCCTTACTCCTGCCAGCCTGGCAGCGCTGGGGGCATCGGAGACATTCGCCGGGCTGGTCGAGCTGGCCACGGATGCCGAGACCCAGGCCGGCACGGAGGGCTCGCGGGCAGTCACGCCGGCGGGCCTCGCGGCAACGATCGCACCTGTCAGCGCGCGCGGAGTTCCTTCCGGGGCCATCTCGTTTTTTGCCTGCTCCACGGCGCCTGAAGGCTGGCTCGCCTGCAATGGCCAAGTCGTCTCTCGCGAGACGTATGCTGCGCTGTTCACGGCTATAGGGACGCAATTCGGTGCCGGCGACGGAAGCACGACATTCAAACTGCCCGACCTGCGCGGCGAGTTTGCCCGTGGCTGGGACAACGGGCGCGGCGTGGATAGCGGGCGCACCTTCGGCAGCGTGCAGGCCGATGCGACCAGAAGCCATGCGCATTCCTACGCTGTAGCCGTTGCTGCGTATAAGGGCGGCATCGATAACGGCCGTTCCGGCTATGCGACAAACAATCAGTCGAGCACGACGGGCGCAACGGGCGGAGCAGAGACTCGCCCTCGCAACGTGGCCCTGCTGGCATGCATCAAAGCCTAGGTCGCGGCTTGTATATTCCCTGAAGATCGCAAGGAGCAGTCGATGAGCCAAGAATATCAGAAGCCCATGCCCGGCGTAACACCCATGGGCCAGTTGTACGGGCTCTTGGGCGCGAGCCTGGATACGCTGCGCTCGCAGTTCTCGGGCGCGAGCTTTCCGGACAGCCCCCTGGTCGGGCAGCCGTGCTTTCGCACGGACCGGGAATCCGGCGTGCTCTACGTGTACACGGGCAACCCGGAGCTTGGCGAGGCCGGCTGGGTGGACTACGCCCTGGCCTCGCTGGCCCTCTCGAATCTCAAGCACGAGCTGGGCGAGGCTCGGGGCAGCGCCCCGAGCCTGAAGGCCCGGCTGAACGTGGCGCTCAATGACGACGGCACGCTCAAGGGCGATGCCCCGGCAGGCGACTGGTGGACGGCCGAGGCCGACGCCCTGGCCATGCTGGACGAGACGCATTTCAGCGTGGCCGGCGACAAGCGGGGCATCTACACGCCCCGGCGGGCCATACGGCTGGAGCAGATCCAAAACGGCTACGGCCATGTGGCTTCGTCCGTATACGACGAGCCTGCGGACCTGACCGCGGTGGAGGTCGCGGGGTGTGTCGTGGACGCGGGGCTCTCGAGCGTCGAGTACGGGCAGCCGACAGAGAATAATCCGCTCTATCCGAGCATAACAGGGGCCCATGTGGGCCTGCCGGCCTTTGCCGACGGGCAGCCTGGCGAGCTTCTGCGGCTCAAGGCCGACAAGAGCGGCTTCGAGTTTTACCGTTCTCCCGGCGGCCTGTCCGTGGTCCGGCAGGCCGTGGTCGCGGCCCGCGAGGACGCGGACGGCTACCCGGACTACCTGCTCCACCTGCGCCCGCTGCCGATCAACACTCTGACCGGCTACGACAGCGGGTTAGTCAAGGTTTCGCCCAGCGCCGAGTATGACACCTCGTCCTGGGCCGGCTGGAAGATCCTGGACGGCTTCGCCAGCGGCACAAGCGGCGGCTGGCTGACCCCGGCCAATACGCCCAACGGCCATGTGGATATTGATTTCCATGCGCCGCAGAGCGTCCAAGGTATCGGCTACACGCATATTGACGACAGCAGCAGCACGTATCAGCCGCGGCGGATCCAACTCCTCGGCTGGGACGAAGAGCTGTCGGCCTGGGACACGCTGCACGACAGCGGGCAGCGCACAATCGTGGCCGGCGGCAACTCCTACAACTACGAAGAGCGCTATTGGTTCGCCAACACCAAGCGCTACCGCAAGTTCCGCATCAACTGTATAGGCTCCTTTGCAGCCAGTCAGTATGTCGGTCTACGGCAGGTGCGCCTGTTCGGCGGCGTCGAGCACTCCGACCTCGCCCTCGGCCGCGTGCGCCTGCACGGTTCCGATGCTTGGCCGGCGATCCTCGCAGCGGCTGCCGGCTATGACGAGAACGACAACCTGGACTACAAGACCACGCGCCGGGCGCCGTGGGACTTGCCCGAGGGGCTCCTGGCCGAGGCCAGCCGCAACTACATTTACGCGGACTATGACGAGGCGGCCAGGACTTGGGGCCTGACGGCCTCGACCAAGCGGGTGCACTACACGCCCAGGGCCGACGTCGAGCGCATGTGCCGGCAATTGCTGCGCGCCGACAGCCTGCCGCTCGGCGCCATGGCCGACCTGAAGTGGCGCGAGGACTCCCCCTGGGGCGTGCTCATGGATGTCGACCCGTCCTCTCCAGTCCAGGTCTCGGGAGACTTACCCTACTGGGGCGGCCAGAAATCCTTCTATTTCGCCAAACGAGTGCAGGACTACATCTATCTTAGTGATGCGCAATACACTCTGCCCGTGCCCGTATCGAGGCCGCTCAAGGTCGATTTCTGCCTCGAGTGGGACATGCGCCCGCTGTGGACGAGCGAAGCGGCCTGGTACTGTATCCTTGATACGTACAATGGCAGCGGCATCCGGCTGTACTACAGGCCGGACAAGCGGGCCTTCCACCTTATCCCCAACGTGGGACAGCACAGGTTCATGTGGATGACCGACGACCTGTCCGGCGCATGGCACCATGTCTCGCTCAGCAGGCGCGGTAAGTGGTGGCATCTGCACGTCGACGGCAAGTGCCTCGGCAGCTTCGAGTACGATACGAATATCAAGGCCTCCGGTGGCTACGTCATGTGGGGGCGCGACGCCGAAGGCAGCTATCCCTACTACGGCTACATGAACAACATGCGCTACATCGTCGGCGACAGCGTCTACCAGGGCCGGGATTACGAGGTCTTCCAGGCGGTCCCCGGCAGCATGGCGCACGGCACGCAGCGTTTCGACCGTCAGGAGGGCGTCATGTACGCCTATAACCAGATCACACAGGAGTGGGAGCGCAGGGTGCGCCTGGCGCTCGGGCATGTCGACACGAAGAAGAAGCGGCACATCTTCTCCGACCTCGGTCCGGGCATGGAGAGTGCCACGACAAACCGGGTAATCGACCAGATAGAGCTGCTGACCAGCGCAGTCTACAGCGGCAAGGTCATGCCGCACGCCTTCTATCCGCTTGCCAACGCGGGAACTGCGGCCATGACCGTAAGTGACGCATTGGACGTGGAGGTTGTCTACAGCTTTGCCGAGCCATTCGTGCTGGACGAGTACTGGTTTCTGGCCACGTCCTACGGGTCCGACTACAGGGCCAAACATTGGACCTGGTACGGTTCAAACGACAAGGCCAACTGGACGCAGCTCGACGCGCGCGACGACCAGCTCGGCGGCTATCACAGCACGCTGGCCAGCAACGACCAAGAGGAGGAGCGCAAGTACACGCTGAGCAACACCACGGCCTACAAGCACTACAAGCTCGTACTGCGCAAGAAGGGCGTCACGACGTACCAGTGCTGGCGGCTCGTGCTGTTCGATGCCGCGACAAAGCACATCCCGGTCATTGAGACCGTGCAGTCCTACGTCATCGGCGACAGGCTGACCTATCCGCCGTTCAAGGCCGTGCTGAACACGGAATACTCGCTCAAGACGCCCTTCGGCGGTTGGCCCGTGGTCATCGAGGGCGAGCTGCAGGGCCGGGACAAGTACTGGAGACGCAAGGCCGGAGAGCTGTCTGGATGGTACAGCACCAGTCATGCCGTAAACGGTGAGTTCTTCATGCAGCGTAGCGAGGAAGAGGTCATCATGAAAACCGGAAACAACCAGCTTTCACTGTATAATGGTACAGCCTATGACACTGAAAGTGAGAACTACACCGAGGCCATCTACTACCTGACTTCAAAGAGGGCATAGCATGCGCACGATGCAGACATATCTTGGCAATGACGGCGCGACCTACTGCGGATTCGAGCCACGCGAACTGAGTGATAGGCCGATCCCTGAGCGGCCATCGCCGGGCCACGCCTGGAGCCCGGTCGAGGACGCTTGGACCTTGGATTTGGAGCGACTGGCCGCGGCCGTGCGCGCGGAGCGCAACCACAAACTGCGCGAATCCGACCCCCTGGCCCTGCCGGATTATCCGCACGCGGACGAAACCGTGCGCCAGACTTGGCAGGATTACCGGCAGGCTTTGCGGGATTTGCCGGGGCAGGAGGGCTTCCCGTTGGATGTGACTTGGCCGGAGAAGCCTGGCGAATAAAGATTGGTAGGCTGACGGCACGGCTGCGTACGTCGTTACGTCCTTGCGGTTCTAGCAGTTACGGATCTCGGCCGGACCGAGCGCTGCTTTAGTCATGGTTGACGCCATGCCCGCCTGCCCTCTGGCGGCCGAGAGATCCCGCCCACGAAGCGCTCAGCGAGGCGGCCCCTGCGGGCCGCCTCTTCCATTATTCCCGCTCTCCCGCCCACACCCGCCTTGTCATCTTCCCGCATGCCCCCGCCATAGCGCGCATATCCTGCACCGCGCCATCCCGCCTTTTCGTCCCCCCGGTTATCTTGGGCCTGTCCGAGCGTACCCGTGGGCGCCGGAACCTTGGCAGGTGGACGGCATGGAGGCAGGCAAGCCGATGCCGCCCGCAGGCGCCGAGAAGGCCGAGGTGAACCAGCGCCCGGCAGCGGAGGTGACAGCCCGCTGGCCGGGCGCTGCTCCCTGCAGGGGAGCAAGCCGGCTTTGGATGGCCGAGGCCGAGGCGTGGGGCTGCAAGGCACTGAAAAGCGAACGGAAGGAGCCATGATGAGCCAGCAATCAGGACACACCGAGGACGACAGGGCGCAGAGGCGCCTGGACGCGCTGGAGCGCATGGTCCTGCGCCAGCAGGAGTCGCTGGACCGGCATGCCAGCCTCATCCATAGGCTCAGGCTGGAGCTGCATCTGCAAAAACTTAAGGCCGGCGGGGATGACGAGCGCTGGCCCGCGACGGATGGCTATCGCTGAGCGCAGCAGGGCCATGGACCTGCGCCGGGATAGAGCATTTTGCTTTTGAAAATGCTCTGCAAGCCATGCGTCGGCATGGCTTGCCGCTGCGGAGGCGTAGGCGCAATTCACTTGCGCCGTCAACGCCGGAGCGGGCGTCTTAAAAGCAATCTGCTCTAGCCGAAGCCGGGCGGCTCAAGGGCAACTCACCTTCACAACGGGATCGACATGGACGCAAGCAAGGTCACATACATCGTTATCCACTGCGCGGACACGCCGCCCGAGCTGGACATCGGCGCGGCCGAGATCGACCGCTGGCACAAGCAGAACGGCTGGGACGGTATCGGCTACCACTACGTCATACGGCGCTCCGGCGTGATCGAGTCGGGCCGACCGCTGGACATCAACGCGGCGCCGGGCTGGCAGACCGTGACCGGCGCGCATGTGGCCGGCATGAACTCCCGGGCCATCGGCATCTGCCTCGTGGGCGGCAGGCACGGCAAGCCCGATTTCAGCGGCCAGCAGCGGGAGAGCCTGTGGCTCCTGGTGGAGACCCTGAAACGTATCGCACCTGAAGCCGAGGTCGTCGGACACCGTGACCTGGACAAGGGCAAGACCTGCCCCGGCTTCGATGTGCGGGCCTGGTGGGCGAACAGGGGGCAACATGGGGTTGGGTAGCTGGCTGGGAATCGGCAAGGAGGCGGGCGAGGCCATGGCCAAGCCTGTGGAGGCCATCGGCAACACGCTCGACGCCCTGTTCACCAGCGACGACGAGCGGCTGACCCGCCAGGAGGCCCTGGAGCGTCTGCGCGGGCTCCCGGCCCTGGGGCAGATCGAACTGGCCAAGATCGAGGCCGCCCACCGCACGCTGTTCGTGGCGGGCTGGCGTCCGGCCATCGGCTGGGTCTGCGCCGCGGCGCTGGCCACTTACTACCTGCCGCAGTTCCTGACCGCCTCCGGCGTGTGGGTCTACCTGTGTCTCAAGGTCATCTACGGGTCCACGGACCTGACCGGCATCGTCCTGCCGGCCTATCCGATCGGCGCGATCTCCGGGCTCATGGAGCTGGTGCTCGGGATGCTCGGCCTGGGCACGCTGCGCACGTTTGAAAAGCTTGGAGGCAAGGCCAAGTGAGCGCCGACGATATCGCCAACCTGTGGAGCGCGATCAAGGAGCTGCGCGTGGGTCAGACCGACATGGGGCGCGTGCTGGCACGCATCGAGATGTTGCTGTCCGAGCGCTGTTCGACCAGGGCCCACATGCATCAGTCCCTGGCCGATCAGGTGCAGGCCCTGGCTTTGCGCCTGACGGCGCTGGAGCGCGCCCAGGTGCGCACGTCGGTCATCGTGGGCATCGGCTCGGCGCTCGCGTCCGCGGTGGCCATGGCGGTTGTCGGCGCCCTGGTGCGCGGATGGATGAGGTAAGCATGGCTGCCCGCAAGCACGCCGAGGTCCTGCGCGAGCACCGCCGGGACGCCGCCCGCCTGCGCAAGGTCGGCCGGCTGCTGCTGGACAGGCTGGAGGACGTGCTCGCCTCGGCCGGGCCGAGCCAGGACCTGGGGCCGGGTGATCTCAAGAGCCTGGCCCGCACGCACTACGAGGCCGCGTCGAGCCTGCACAAGGCCATCGCGCTTGAGCGCCAGGCCTGCAATATCGACGACGGAGAAGGCGCCGGGGGCATGATCAAGCTGCCCGGCCTGACCATCCTCATTACCGGCCCCGACGGACCCGACGGTTCAGAAGGGCCGGACGGACAAAACGGACCGGACGGACAGGACGCAGTACAGGACGTCACGGATGCAGGCGAGCGGGACTAAGACCCTTCGGCTGCACCCGCGTCAGGGCGTAGCCTACCGGACCAGGGCCACCGAAGTCCTGTACGGGGGCAGTGCCGGAGGCGGCAAGTCGCATCTCATGCGCGTGGCCGCGCTGTCCTGGTGTTTCGCCGTGCCGGGCTTGCAGGTCTACATCTTCCGGCGCCTGTCCGACGACCTGTGGAAGAACCACATGCAGGGCCCGGCCTCGTTCCCGGTCCTGCTTGCCGAGTGGCTGCAGGCCGGCTTCGTCAAGATCAACTCGGGCAAGAACTTCATCGCCTTCGGTAACGGTCCCGCGGGCGGCTTCGACGGCGGCAGCAAGATATTCCTGTGCCACTGCCAGTACGAGCGGGACGTGTTCAAGTATCAGGGCGCGGAGATCCACGTGCTGCTCATGGACGAGCTGACCCACTTCACCGAGAGCCAGTACCGCTTTCTGCGCGGCCGCGTGCGCCTGGCCGGCCTCCAGATCCCCGAGCGCTGGCAGGGCTTCTTCCCGCGCATCCTGTGCGGCTCCAATCCGGGCGGCGTGGGCCACGGCTGGGTCAAGCACACCTTTGAGCCGTCCAGGCCGGAGTCCCGGAAAGCAAGGGAGATGCTGAAAAGTGAAGGCAGCCTGGTTCGACAGTTCATCCCGGCCAGGCTCGAAGACAATCCGAGCCTGATGGAAAGTGACCCCGGCTATGAAGCCCGGCTTGAGGGCCTGGGTTCTCCCGAGCTGGTCAAGGCCATGCGCTTTGGTGACTGGGAGGTGTTCGTGGGCCAGGCCTTCCCTGAATTTTCCGTGCGCACGCACGTCATTCCGCCGTGCATGCCGCCCGAGAATGCCCAGGTCCACACGACCTTCGACTGGGGCTTCGGCAAGCCCTTTTCCTGGGGCTGGTGGTTCGTGGACAACGACGGCCGCGTGATCCGCTTCGCCGAGTGGTACGGCTGGAACGGCCAGCCCGACCAGGGGCTGCGGCTCATCGACTCCGAGATCGCCCGAGAGATCATAAGGCGCGAGCGGGATATGAACCTGCAGGAGCGCATGATCATCCGCCTTGCCGGCCATGACTGCTTCGCCAGGCGCCCGGATTTCCAGGGCGGCGGCCAGGGCAAGTCCACGGCCGAGATCTTTGCCGAGCACGGCCTGTTCCTGACCAAGGGCGACTCGACCCGACACCTCAAGATCAGGGCTTTTCGCGAGCGCATCAGGTCCACGGGCGATGGCACAAACAGCAGGCCCATGCTGCTCGTCGGCTCCAACTGCACGGAATTCATCCGCACGATCCCGGCGCTTGTCACGGACCCGGCCAACCCCGAGGACATCGACAGCAAGGGCGAGGACCACGTGTGGGACGAGGCCTGCCACATCGTGATGGCCCGCCCGATGGCCGCAAGGCAGAGCGGCCCGGCAGCGGTCAACGCCTATGCTCGGCGCATCGACCGGCTCGAATCCGGCCTGTCCTGCGAAGGCGACCGATTTGAACGCGAAATGACCCGGGCCTTTGGCCGCGAGCCCAGCCCCTGGGCGCGCGCCGAAATGGGCGAGGTGCTGGATGACTCCAGTCCCTGCTGAGGCGAGCCGTGCACGAATTTCAGGGGATAAGCCCGGGGAGGCAGCCATGAGTTTGCGGCTGGAGGATTTGCCCGTGGAGCTGCTGCGCGAGCTGGTGGCCAGGGTCCGGCAGGCCGTGGACTATTCGCCGCGCGACGGCGTGACCTGCCCGCTGTGCCGCACTGGCCGCCGGCCCGGCCAGGACATGGGCGTGATCAAGACCATGGCCTGGCACGGCTCGCTGCGCGAGCGTTATCATGCCTGCCGCGTGTGCGGCCACAGGTTCAAGAGCGTGCAGAGCTGCTGACTTGCCTGCGCCGGAAGGCTGTTCCCGGCCAAGACAAAAGAGAGCGGCCCGACATGAGCATGCCGGGCCGCTGTACGTTCAATTCGAGGTATTGGTTCAGCCCGCGCGTCTTGGCCTGCGCAGCCGGGCCAGGACCGCAGGCACCAGGAGCAGCAGCCATTCCAGGCCGAGTGGGTCGTAACCGGCCGAGGGGTTGAAGGCGCAGCCGCCGCCTGAACCACTTGATGCTCCATCAGCGTCGCCATCGGAATCACCTCCGGTATCAGAATTCCAGATGCCGCCCTGGCCCAGAACAAAGGGGTCACGGATGAGTCCGGCTATTGGATCAAGGTCAAACCGTGGATCATCATCCTGGATGATGAAGCGAACCTCGTAGATGTTCCCCGGATCCAAGATCTCGGCGGAAGCCATGGGCACCCCGGCGCTGTCACGCATCCACCAGGTGCCCGAAGGAGAGGCTGCGTTGCCCGAGGCGGCGAAGGAGAACGCACGACTTGTGCCGTCGTACCGGAGTTTGGCCAAGGTCAGCCCGCCCACAGTCCCGGACAGACCTTTGATCCGACAGGTGAAGATGATCTTGCGGCCTGGATAGTCTGTCTTTGCCGTGAATTCGCGCACGGTCGTAAGCGGGGTGAAGCCCTCCGGGGTCGAGTACCTTGAGCGCAGGTATTCGGTCGTGCGCGCCTTGGCCACAACCTGATAAAAGGTGACCTTTGCTCCGCTGGGAAGGGTCTCGGCCGGAAGCGCGTCCACTGTTGTCGTGCCATCGTAGTGTAGGATAGTGCCGTACCCCCCCACGGCATAGACGTCATTCTCCGAGCTACCCCAAACGGCAGTCAAGGTATAATGCGTGCCGGGGCGCATGGCAGACCAGGAGCGGCCGTCATAGTGCAGGATGGTGCCGCTAGAGTCACTTCCATTGAAAAAGTTCCCAACGGCGAAGACATCATTCCCTGAGCTGCCCCAGATACCGCAAAGGGCATCGCTCGTGCCAGAGTCCATGGCCGACCAGTAATAACCGTCATAGTGCACAATGGCCCCGGCATTTCCTACGGCGAAAACGTCGTTTTTCGAGCTGCCCCATATGCTGTCAAGTGTGTTCAAAGTACCGGCCCCGATGACAGTCCAGAATCCATCGTAATTGTGCAGCATGGTGCCGTATTCACCTACAGCGAAGATATCATCCTCGGAGCTGCCCCAGATGCCATAGAGCGTTCTGGAAGTTCCGGAAGCCATGGCCGACCAATTGGTGCCGTCAAAACGCAGAATAGTTCCGCTAATGCCCACAACGAATACATTGGCACCAGAAGTACCCCAAACGCCCTGATAGTCACGCCACATGCTCGACGGCGCTCTCGACCAAGTGGTACCATTATAGTGCAGCCTATCCAGGTCATAATAACCCACGGCGAAGACATCATCCTTGGCGCTGCTCCAAACGCCAGTGAGATCGCTGTACGTGCCGGAAGTCATGATCGACCAGTTTGCTCCGTCATAGTGCAGGATGGTGCCATTATCCCCCACGGAGAAAATGTCATCACCGGCGCTGCCCCAGATGCTTCTGAGCTTTTCGCCCAGTACGGAAGAAGCCACGCTCGACCAGGATCCGCCGTCGTAGTGCTGTATTGCCCCACCCGCGCCCACGGCGAAGACATCGTCTACGGCACTGCCCCAGGCCGAGGACAGGGCGCAGTCTTCGCCAGAGTCCATCGGTGTCCAGGAGTGCCCGTCATAATGCAGGATGATGCCGCTTCCGACCGCGAAGACATCATCCCTGGCGCTGCCCCAGACGCCTGTGAGCAGAATGCCCGTGCCCGAAGTCATTGGGGACCAGGAACGGCCGTCGTAGTGCAGGATGGTGCCGTCGCCTCCAACGGCGAAGACATCATCCCAGGCGCTGCCCCAGACGCCTTGGAGAGAGGAATCCGTGCCGGAGCTCATGCCCAACCAGGTTGCACCGTCAAAATGCAGGATGATGCCATGATCCACCGCAGCTTGGTCATTATACCCTACGACGAAGGCATCATTGGCAGAACTGCCCCAGACACCAGATAATCTTCCGTCATAGTTGGATGGTATGGGAATCACCGACCATGTGCTGCCAGCATAGTGCAGGAGGATGCCGTAAAAGGAATAGCCGCTATATCCCCCACCCACGACGAAGATATCACCTCCAGCGCTGCCCCAAACATTAAAGAGAGACAAATTCGTGCCGGATCTCATGATCGACCAAGATATGCCATCGTAGTGCAGGATGGTGCCACTGGCTCCGACCGCAAATACATTATCTCCGGCAATGCCCCAAACGCCGTACAGATCCTTGTCCGTGCCGGAGTTCATGGCTGACCAGGAGTGCCCGTCATAGTGCAGAATGGTGCCGCCATTCCCCACGGCGAAGACATCCTCCCGCGAACGCCCCCAGATTCCCTTGAGGTCGTATTCCGTGAAACCTTTGGGATAGACGCGCTCCCAGGCCTGGGCAGACGATGAGCTTAAAAGCAGGATCAGGACAAGTAGCCCCAGATGAAGTCGCATGCGTCTCCCCAAAGATGCCTGCCATGCGGATGCTGTGGTGTAAGCACCTGACGGATTTTTCAGCGCGTGAATCCCATGCTGCATCTGACCGCTACTCAATATCACATTTAGCCATATCCGATCAACGTATGTGCTAGTACCTATCTGGAGAGCCTTGAGCATGCTTCAGGGCTCAAGCAACTGATACTCCATCGATTAACCTTGTCACGCCAGTATGCGTCGATGAGTCCCTTGTCCGAAACCCACATGCCGCCGATCTTCCTGGCCGGGAAGCCCCGCGCCTTCACGAGTGTGAGGATCGTCGCGTCGTGATGCCTGGCATGTGCCGCGATCTCGTCCATGCCGCGCAGGGTCGTGCATTCCTTCCCGCCATCACCACAACGAAAGCGTCCCGGCATGCTCATGCCGGGACGTTCATCGATGAAGACGTGCTTAACTTAATCGTCTCCTTGGCCTGCGCAGCCGGGCCAGGACCGCAGGCACCAGGAGCAGCAGCCATTCCAGGCCGAGTGGGTCGTAACCGGCCGAGGGGTTGAAGGCGCAGCCGCCTCCGCCACCTCCGCCGCCCGAGCCCCCTCCGTCCCCGCCGCCTGTACTTTCGGTCACCGTGACCGTCACTGTGTCACTGTCCGTCAATCCGCCGGGATCCCTCACGGTGAGGGTAAAGGACAGAGTTATAGCCTGATCGGGCGCGGTGAAGCGTGGTTGGGCCGTGTTGGCACCCGTGAGCGACACTCCTGTTCCGCCGATCTGGGCCCAGGAGTAAATCAGGGCGTCGCCGTTGGGGTCGGAGCTTGCTCTGCCGTCAAGAGCCACGGTTGCGCCTGTGGCAACGCTCCGGTCGGCCCCGGCGTTGGCCACGGGTGGATACGGCGTGTAGGTCGTGTTCACGATCACGTTCACCGTGTCCGAACTCGACAACCCGCCTGGATCAGTGACCGTGAGGATGAAGGTCAGGGTTGTGGCCATAGCGGGCGCGGTGAAACTTGGCTGGGCCGTATTGGCGCCCGTGAGCAACACTCCTGTTCCGCTGGCCTGGGTCCAGGAGAAGGTCAGGCTGTCGCCGTTGGGATCGGAGCTTGCTCTGCCGTCGAGGAACACGGCAGCGCCCACGAGAACGGCTTTATCGGGGCCTGCATTGGCTACGGGCGGATAGTCGATGTGTGCCGTGTTCACGATCACGTTCACCGTATCCGAACTCGTCAACCCGCCTGGATCAGTGACCGTCAAGGTGAAGGTCAGGGTTGTGCCCCTGCTGGGCGCGGTGAAGCGTGGCTGGGCCGTGTTGGCGCCCGTGAGCGACACGCTTGCTCCGCTGATCTGAATCCAGGAATAGGTCAGGACGCCGCCGTCGGGGTCCGAGCTGGCCCTGCCGTCGAGAGTCACCGTCGCGCCAGGAGCCACGGTCTGGTCTGCCCCGGTGTTGGCTGTGGGCTGCCTGTTGACGTTGCGCACCGTAACCGTGACCGTATCCGTGGTGCTTCGGCCGTCCGCGGCCCTGACCGTGAGTTGAAAGGTCAAGACCTGCGTGTCCGTGTCGAGTTGCGGGGCAATAAAGCGCGGGCTGGCCGTATTCGCGCCCGTGAGCATTACATCCGGTCCGGAGAGCTTGGTCCAGGTGCAGCTCAATGGTAGGCCAGGGGGATCGCTGCTTGCCGTGCCGTTCAGGGTCACGTTCGTGCCTTCGTCCACAGTTTTGTCCGGGCCTGCCTCGGCTATGATTTCGTGCAGTACCAGGACTGGGATCGTGGTGCTCTGCCTGCTCGTGGTGCCGCCTCCCGGCACATCCTCGGTGAACGTCACCGTGTACAGACCGGGCGTGTCGAAAGTGTGGCTTGGCGTCGCGTCGCTGCTGGTTTGGCCGTCGCCGAAGTCCCAGCTCGCCGCCGAGGCTAGCGGCGTGTGAAAGGAAAGAAACGCTACGCTCAGCGGTGCTTCACCTTGGGCGCCATGCGGGAAGATGGCCAGACTCGCGTCGAAAGAGCCGTTTCCATCGGGTCCCACCACCCGCACCGGCCTGGTCCTATCTGCTGTGCCCCCGTCGCCCAGCTCCCCGCTACTATTGTCTCCCCAGGCCCACAGCGTGCCGTCCTCGGCCAAGGCCATGCTACTGCTGGCACCCGCGGTCACGGCCGTGAAGCGGGCTGGCAGGGCTGGCTGGCCGGGCTGGCTCTCGGTGACCTGCACCGAATAAACCCTGTCGATCTCGGTCCCGTCGCCCAGTTGGCCTTCGTAGTTATTCCCCCAGGCCCTCAGCGTGCCGTTCTCGAGCAGGGCCAGAGAATGGGCACTACCCGCAGCCACGGCCGCGATGGGCCCTGGCACATGTGTATAGATGGGCTGGTAGATTATGGCCGGGCTATATTCGCCCAGTTGGCCGTGGGCGTTATCCCCCCAGCCCCACAGCTTGCCGTCCTCGGCCAGGGCCAGGCAGTGGATGGCACCCGCTGCTATGGCTTTGAAGCGCGTGGGCAGAGCAGGTTCGCCTGGCTTGCTCTGGATGATCTTCCTTGGTCTGAGCCTCTCGAACACGGTTCCGTCGCCCAGTTGGCCTGAGTTGTTCTTTCCCCAGTTCCAGATCGAGCCGTCCTCGGCCAGGGCCATGGAAAAGCTTCCACTTGCGGCCACGGCCACAAAGCGCGCCGGCAGAGCAGGCTGGTCGTCATCGCTTCGGCTGATATGCACCAGCCCAACGGACTTGGTCCCGTCGCCAAGCTGGCCGTGGTAATTATACCCCCAGGCCCACAGCGTGCCATCCTCGGCCAGAGCCAGCGTATGGTCAAAGCCGACGGACATGGCCTTGAAGGGCGGGAGAGACGATTGGATCCGCACCGGTTTCATTCTACCGCCCCAGCCCCAGCTCCAAAGCGAGCCATCCTCGGCCAAGGCCATGGAACAGTCAACATCCGCAGCCACGGCCTTGAAGCGCGCCGGCAGGGGGTCCTCGCCGGCGTTGCTTTCGGTGACCTGTGCTGGCTTGTTCCTTTGGGTCGTGGTCCCGTCGCCCAACTGGCCTCTGTTATTGTATCCCCAGGTCCAAAGTGTTCCATCCGCCCGCAGGACGATAGTGTAACTCGGGCCGCCGCCGATTTTCTGCGCCATGCTCGGGCACGGCCAAGCCATGAGCACAAGCAGAAGCAGGGACATAAAGCAGCGCAGCACGATTTTCCCCCGCGGTACCGGTTCAGCGTGAAGATGGCGCAGGTCTATAGCCTGCGCCGATATCTGGCTTGATCAAAAGAACGCGCTACCCTATTCATGACGCAATAATCTGTAAAGCTGTATTTACAATATGTTGCAACGTATAACGCATCGCCGTGGCAGTTGTTCATGTATCCCCAGGCCGTGCACTGAATGACGTGTTCCTTATCAATCGGCAGAGTAGGTGATTATCCATTCAGCGACCGCCCACACCGAGCGTCAAGGCCAATTGAATGAAACAAGAGCGGCCCGACATGTCCATGCCGGGCCGCGTTGCGTTCAATTTCTAGTTTGGGTTCAGCCCGCGCGCTTCATCTTGCGCAGTCGGACGAGCAGCATGGCCGCGAGGAGCAGCAGCCACTCTAGGCCGGCCGGGTCGAAGCCGGCCGAGGGATCGAAGGCGCAGCCGCCTCCGCCTCCTCCGCCGCCCGAGCCGCCGGCATCAACGCCGCCGCCCGAACCGCCGGTAACGTCGTCCCCACCGGTATCGCCGCCCGAGCCGCCGCTATCGTCGCCGCCAGGGCTGTCTTGCAGCGTAATCGTCAGCGAATCGCTGGAGGATCTGCCCACGCTGTTGCTGACGGTGAGGGTGAAGCTCAGGGTTTCGTCCGCGCCGCCCACCTCTGGCGCAGTGAAGGAAGCCGTGGCTTTGTCCGCATCGATCAGGGCCACGGGTGTCCCTGCGCTCTGCGCCCAGGCCCAGGCCGTGATGCTCCCCTCGCCGGCCTCGCTGGCCGAGCCGTCCAGGCTCACGGCCGCGCCCCCGGCCACGGTCCGGTCGTCTCCGGCGCGGGCAACGGGTGCCTTGGGCTGGTTGGTGACCGTCACGTCGAGCGAGTCGCTGGCCGTGATGCCCTGGCTGTTGGTGATTGTCAGCGTGAAGGTCAGCTTCGCGCCGGCGGCGTCGACCTGCGGCGCGCTGAAGAACGGCTTTGGCGTTCCCGCGGAGTCGAGCTGCACGCTCGGGCCGTCGGTCTGGACCCAGGACCAGGGGATGGCCCCGGAGGCATCGGAGCTGCCGCTGCCGTCGAGGGTGACCTTGGCGCCTTCGGGCACGGTCTGGTCGGGGCCTGCCTTGGCAACGGGCCGCGAGTAGAGGTTCTCGTACCAGGCGATCTTATTCTCCATCAGCGCTGCCGAGAGCACGTCCAGGTCGCCGTCGTTGTCCAGGTCGGCCGCGAATACGGAACAGGCGCCGTACAGGCTGGTGGCGATGACCTGCTGCCGGCCCAACGCGCCCAGGCCGTCGGTGTTCTCCTGCCAGAAGATCGTGCCTTGGCCGGAATCCGGTGCTGTAGAGGCCGCGAGCACATCCATGTCGCCGTCGTTGTCCAGATCCACCTGGAACACACTCGCGGCGCCGTCCTCGGCGCTGTATATGACCTGCCGCGGGCCGAACGCGCCCTTGCCGTCCGTGTTCGCGTGCCAGGCAATGCTGCCGTCGGCATATCCGGCCGCGAGCACGTCCGGGTCGCCGTCATTGTCCAGATCCAGCACGAACACGGACCAGGAGCCGTCCGCCGCGGTGTTGATGGTCTGCCGGAATTCGAATGAACCTTGGCCGTCGGTGTTCGCGTACCAGACGATCGTGCCGTCATCGATGGAGGCCGCGAGCACATCCAGGTCGCCGTCATTGTCCAGGTCCTCCGCGAACAAGGACCAGTAGCCTGCCGCTACGGGACCTATCTCCTGCCGCGCGCCGAGTGTGCCGTCCTCGTTTGCGTACCAGGCGATCGTTCCGTCGGCATACTCGATTGAGAGCACATCCGGTTCGTCGTCGTTGTTCAGGTCAGCCCTGACCACGGAGGGTGCGTATTCCCAGGGCGCGTCGATCACTTGTTGCGAACCGAACCTGTCCGAGCCGCCCGTGTTCTCGAACCAGACGAGCCTGTTGGGCAGGCCGAGCGATGTCGCGAGCACGTCCAGGTCGTTGTCGTTGTCCATATCCGCGGCGAACACGTACTCGGGGAAGTACATGCCGGAGCTTGCGATCGGGTGCTCGCTGAAGAGGAGATTGTGCGCTGCTTCGAGCTCGGGGACAGACGACAGCAGCAGGCCGAGGGTGACCAGGATCGGGCGCAGGCGGGCAGGCATACAATTCTCCCTGTGTTGTCGGCTCGCCGCATGGGCATCACGGCGCACTGCCGGCATGTGGCCGCAGGCACGATCCGTCCATGCGGCAGAGAAAACTGAATTGTATATGCTTAACCCTGTTTATACGCAATCAAAATGGTGTATGCGCACGCGCACGAACTCTTCATGCGCATGGTCTGCCATGTCTTTGCCCTGCCAGGGCCGGCCTGCCGCGTCGCCTTGGCCGGCATCGGCCGGCCGGCGCGTCCATGGCCAGTTATCAAGGCCAGGTTGATCTTGCGGAGAGGAGGGGTACCGGATGGGTAGTGGGGGGCAAAAGAAAAGCGGCCCGGCAGAAGTCTGCCGGGCCGCTGTGCGTTCAGCCTTTTACTTTGGTTCAGCTCGCGCGTCGTGGCCTGCGCAGCCCGACCAGGGCCAGGGTCGCCAGGAGCAGCAGCCAGTCCATGCCCAGGCCCTCGCCGGCCGAGGGATCAAAGGCGCAGCCTCCGCCTCCGCCTCCGCCTCCGCCGCTGTCCTCCTTGGGCGGACTCCAGTCGCCGCCCGTGCCCAGCACGAAGGGGTCGCGGATGGTGCCCGAGGCCATGTCGAGGTCGAAGCGGGAGTCGTTGTCCTGGATGATGAAGCGGAATTCGTAGATGTCGGCCGGGTCCAGGGACTGGGCTCCGGCCATGGGGCTGCCGGCGCTGTCCAGCATCCACCACGTGCCCGAGGGCGAATCCACATCGCCCGAGGCATCGAAGGTGAACGCTCGGCGCGTGCCGTTGTACATGAGCTTGGCCAGGACCAGTCCGCCGACGGTCCCGGACAGCCCCTTGACCCGGCAGGAGAACACGACCTTGCCGCCAGGTACGGATGTCGCGGCCGTGAACTCGCGCACGCTGGTGAACGGCGTGAAGCCGGTGGGTGTTGCATACGTGCTGCGCAGGTATGCGTCCGTGCGTTCGTTGACCACGGTCTGGTAGAAGGTGACCTGCGCGCCGCCCGGCTGGGACGCGGGCGGAAGCGCTTCGACCTTTGTCGTACCATCGTAGTGCAGAATGGTGCCGTAAACGCCAACGACAAAGACGTCGCTGCCGGAACTGCCCCAGACACTGTAGAGTTGCTGCTTCGTGCCGGAGTTCATGGCGGACCATGTGCCGCCGGGATTGCCATTGTAGTGCAGGATGGTGCCGTCATCACCGACGGCGAAGACGTCGCTGCCCGAGCTGCCCCAGACGCCGTAGAGATTGTCGCTCGTGCCGGAGATCATGGGAGACCAGGCAGTGCCGTCGTAGTGCAGGATGGTGCCGCTATGGCCCACGGCGAAGACATCGCTGGCCGAGCTGCCCCAGACGCCAATGAGCAAATAGCTCGTGCCGGAGGTCATGGCAGACCAGGCAGCGCCGTTGTAGCGCAGGATGGTGCCGGAACTGCCAACGGCGAAGACGTCGTTGGCCGCGCTGCCCCAGACGCCCCACAGAGACGCACTCACCCCGAAGGCCGTGTCCGACCAGGTGGTGCCATCATAGCGCCAGATTGAGCCCTTGGAGGATTTGATTCCAACGGCGTAGATATTGTTTGCCGAGCTGCCCCAGACGCCCTCAAACTGCTCGCCCGTGCCCGTGGTGTAGGTGTCCCAGGAAGAGCCGCCGTAGTGCGCGATGTAGCCGTTATGGCCTACGGCGAAAACGTCGTCTTCCGAGCTGCCCCATATTTCACCAAGCCTAGGGCTCCCGCTGATGGCCTGGGAAGACCAGGCGCTGCCATCGTAGCGCAGGATGGTGCCGCGAGAACTAACGGCAAGGACGTTGCTGCCCGAACTGCCCCAGACGCCCTGCATAAGCCCAACCATGCCGGGGCTCATGGCCTGCCAGTCGCTGCCGTCCCAGTGCAGGATGATGCCGTCGGCGCCCACGGCGAATATGTCGTTTTCCGCGCTGCCCCAGACGCCATAGAGATGCTTGCCCGTGCCGGGGGACATGTCGGACCATGTGCCATCTTTGTAGCGCAGGATGGTGCTGGTGGAAGAGCCCCCTCCCACGGCGAAGACGTCGCCTCCCGGGCTTGCCCAGACGCCGTAGAGCCATGAGCCCGTGCCGGAAGCCATGCCAGACCACGTGCTGCCGTTGTAGTGCCGGAGGGTGCCGCTCATTTCAACGCAGACGAAGACGTCGTTGCCCGAGCTGCCCCAGATGCTTCTAAGAGTCGAGGTCGTGCCGGAAGCCATGCCAGACCACGTGCTGCCGTTGTAGCGCCGGATGGTGCCGCTGTTGCCCACGGCAAAAACGTCGCTGCCCGAACTGCCCCAGATGCCTTTGAGAGTCTCAGTCGTGCCGGAGGTCATGGCCGACCAGGCAGTGCCATTGCAGCGCAGGATGGTGCCGCTGGAACCTACGGCAAAGACGTTGCTGCCCGAGCTGCCCCAGACGCCGTAGAGAGTCTGGCTCGTGCCCGAGGTCATGGCCGACCAGCCCCTGCCATTGTAGCGCAGGATGGTGCCGCCGGAACCGACGGCAAAGACGCTGCTGGCCGAGCTGCCCCAGACGCCATAGAGAGGCTGGCTCGTGCCGGAGTTCATGGCCGACCAGGACAGGCCGTCGTAGTGCAGGATGGTGCCGTTATAACCTACGGCAAAGACGTCGCTGCCCGAGTTGCCCCAGACGGCATTGATGGTGCTGGTGGAAAGCCCGTTGGGTTGAACAAGGTCCCAGGCCTTGGCCGGCGCCGGGAGCAGGGCCAGGGCGATAAGGGCGATAAGGGCGAGACAGCGCCGCATGATCTCCTTCCCGGCAGGCCTGGGGGACAAAGGGGACAATGGCCAGGCCTTGGGCCAGGGCGGGGTCGTGTGTGCAACGCACATCTGCTTGCGGAACTGCATAGCCAACGAAAGCTCTTTTGGAGCAGATTGTTTTAAGACGCCTGCTCCGGCGTTGACGGCGCAAGTGAATTGCGCCTGCGCGCGGCGGCAAGCCATGCCGACGAATGGCTTGCAGAGCATTTTCAAGAGCAGAATGCTCTAGTGAATAGTTATGACTTGTGTATAAAGGATGGAGAAAGAAAGCAAGAAACGTTCAATAAGATTTTACAACCAGGCAATGGATATGCATCCTGTTCGAACTGTGGGCGGCTCGATATTTTGCATGAATGCAGGAGGCTTTTTATAGCTTTGCGGTCTGGCAGCCTGGCATGCATATGGGAGCATGAAACTGTGCGGCAGGCCTGGACGCACGGGGCGGAAGTCTTGTGCATGTCGTCCGGAGAAAACATCATTTAATTCGAGCAGATTGCTTTTACTGACCTGGCTCGAAAACGGGAAACAGTAGTGTGTCTGGTCATTAACGGGTTTGTTTCTGTTCCCGCAGTCGCGCGCCCCCGGTCGGTATACAACAACAGCGGCCCGGCAGAAGTCTGCCGGGCCGCTGTGCGTTTTGTATCGGGACGGATTCAGTTCGCGCGTCGTGAATTGCGCAGAGCAGGCCTGCGCAGGCGGACAAGAATCGCGGCCGCCAGGAGCAGCAGCCAGTCCAGGCCGATGGGGCCGGCCGGGCCGGCTGTGGGAGCCAGGCTGCAGCCGCCGCCTCCGCCGCTTCCGCCCGAGTTGCCGCCCGTATCAGGGGCTGGCGGCGAGTAGAGGTGGTTCTCGTACCAGGCGATGGTGTGGTCGGCATAAGAAGCCGAGAGCACGTCCAGGTCGCCGTCGTTGTCCAGGTCGGCCGCGAACACCGAGACCGCGCCCAAGGCATTGGCGTTGATGACCTGTCGCGGGCCGAACAGGCCCTGGCCGTTCGTGTTCTCGTACCAGGCGATCGTGTCGTCGGCAGACGAGGCCACAAGTACGTCCAGGTCGCCATCGTCATCCAGGTCGGCCGCGAGGACCGACCTGGCGTCGACAGTGGTGCTGATGTCCGGCTGCGAGACGAACGAGCCCGAGCCGTTGTTCCTGTGCCAGGCGAGCTTGCCGTGCGAGCCGCCCAAGTCGGCCGATGCCGCGAGCACGTCCAGGGCGCCGTCGGCGTCCAGGTCGGCCGCGAACACGGAACTGAAGCCGAGGACGTCGGTGCTGATGTCCAGTGGCAGGCTGAAGGCGCCCAGGCCGTCCATGTTCTTGTACCAGCTGATTTTGCCGGGCAGGCCGGCCGAGGCCGAGAGCACGTCCGGGTCGCCGTCGTTGTCCAGGTCGGCCGCGAACACGGCGGAAGCGTGCTCTGCGCTGTTGCTGATGACCAGTTCCGAGCCGAAACGGCTCGGGGGATACTTGAAGGGATCGTTCTCGTACCAGACGATCCTGTCGAAGGGTGGCACGGCCGCGAGCACGTCCAGGTCCAGGGCCGGGTCGCCGTCCAGGTCGGCCGCGTACACCGCGGAGGCATTGTATGCGCTGTCGCTGATGATCTGCTGCGGGCCGAATGCGCCGCCCGTGTTCTTGTACCAGACGATCATGTCATGGGATGACAAGGCCGCGAGCACGTCCAGTTTGCCGTCCTTGTCCAGGTCGGCCGCGTACAGCGCGGACGGGATGTATATGCCGTTGCTGATGAACGGCTGCGGGTCGAATGCGCTGCCCGTGTTCCTGTACCAGGCGATCGTGCGGTTGAATTCCGATGCCGCGAGCACGTCCGGTTTGCCGTCGTTGTCCAGGTCGGCCGCATACACGCACCTGGCGCCGCCCGTGGTGGAGCTGATGACCTTGGCTGGGCTGAAGGTGGTGGTCGCGGCCTCAAGCCCGGCTGCAGGAAACAGCAGCAGGCCAAGGGCGACCATGGTCGGACGCAAGTGCAAAGGCATGAAATTCCCCCGGATGTTGTCGGTTCGCCGTGCAGCCCTTCCTGCCCCCCCAGCAGGCTTGCGGCTACAGGCATGATGCGCATCAGACAGAGGCGAGAAGAAATAAGCATCTATAATGAAACACAATTGTGCACAATCGCAATATTGTTTCTGGGTTCGTACTATCTCTGGTGCATGCTCATGGCGTTGCATACCTGCCGATATGTGGCGTAAGTTCAACGAGATGGTGCGCTGCTGGTGTGCCGCACAAGAGACTGTTTTACTCGCAGCTGGAAATGTGCGACATTGCCCGTGCGCAGGGCGCCTCCTGTGCACAACACATGATGAAGCCTCAACCAAAATACAGCAGTCTCTGCGCGCAGATAAATGCGCTCGGGGCGTGTCCCGACGAACTGGCCCTGGCCAGAATCCGCCGCGCGGCGCAAGCCTTCAAGCCGCACGACCCTGCCGGGGCGAACGATGTCCTGGGGCAGGTCAGCTGCCTGGCGGGTGATATCGGGGCCATGCTCCGTCACCACCGGCAGGCGATCAGGCTTTCCTGCGGTTACAGGCGGTTCCGCCGCAACTATGCCATGTCCCTGCTGCGCCAGGGCCTGCTGGACGAGGCGGCGCACGTGGCCGGGCAGCTGCATGACGAGGCTCCGGGCGATCTGGCCAGCCTCGATATCTGCCTGCATGTCCTCTTCCTGCTCGGCTTGCAGGACAAGTACGCAGCCTGCCTGGCCGACTGGAAGGCCAAGGCCGCGGACCGAACGCACCCCACCGAGTTACTGGCCATGGAAGAGAACGAGGGCCGGGATGATCGCGCAAGCCGGGACCTCGGCACGCAGCGCAGCGTATAGCCGCAGCCTGCCGGGCGCCGAGGGCCGGCCACACCGTGCTGATAAACCGTGCCGGCCGCCTTCATGAGCCGGCCCAGGGCAGACAGTCGAAAAAGCCCGTCCCGGACTTTTTCAACTCCGTAACAGCCTGGCAACGCTCCACTAGTACGGACAGTTGCTTCGCCCCCGGCGGGCCTTCCCGGCCCGCACAGCCCTTTTTTAGAGCAGATTGCTTTTATGACGCCCGCTCCGGCGTTGACGGCGCAAGTGAATTGCGCCTACGCCGAAGCTAGCGGCAAGCCATGCCGCCGCATGGCTTGTAGAGCATTTTCAAAAGCAAAATGCTCTAACAGGCTGACACGCCGGGACCGGCGAGGCCTCCGCCGCTGCCGCTCCGTTTTCCATACAGCCCCTCTTGTCCACGCCCATCATCCGGGTGTTCCCGCACAGCACACGCGCCCGGCCACGGCAGCCTGTTGCCGCACGGCAACGGCCACCTGTTGCCCATGGCTCGGACGAACATCCTTTCCACCCCTGGAGTCTTTCCAGCGCTGGTAGCCTTCCTGCCCACGGGAATCCCGTCGTTGCCGTAAACGCCCGACAGAGCGAACATTCCACGAGTGTGCATCCGGCACGCCCTGCGTGGGCGAGCCGTGAAACTGCAATGGCCAAGAGCTGTGGCCGCGACTCCCGGATCCTGGCGAATCCTGCCGGACCGTGCGGACTGTGCGGACAGAGGGGGGCGCGCCGAACTGGCGAGGTAATCCATGACTGTAAGCCTGACTGATCCCTGGGCGCTGCTGGCCGCCGTCCTGGCCATCCTGATCATACTGGCCGTGGCCGGCGCGGGCCTGTTCGCCGGCTGGACCATGGGCCGCAAGAGCCTGTTGCCGGTCCTGCCCGAGACCCCCAGGTCGAGGCGCAAGGCCGAGCCAGGGGATAAAGCCTGGCCGGCACACGACGATCCCTGGAGCGCGGCCCAGGACCGGGGCGAGCCGGCTTACCAAGACCGGGGCCCTGACCAAGGCCCTGACCGGGACCCTGACCAAGACCCTGAACGGCGCGAGGAGACCCTGTGAGCCTGATCCCCATCTACTGCGACATCTGCTGTGAACACATCGCCAATGCCGAGCAGGACGCCCTGCGTCTGCCGCTCATGGGCGCCATGTTCCAGCCGCGCGAGGCCGGCTTTCCCCATCCCATACCGGACGAGGCGACATGGGAGTTCATGCGCTGCCCCTTCGGCCCGCACCGCCCGTTCATCGAGGAGCACCTGCTGCAGGTCGGCCCGGCCACGCCGGGGAACAGGCCGGTGCTGGACCTGAGCGCCAACGCTGAGCCGATGGAGCCCGAGGAGCAGGGCGGGCCCGAAGACGCCGAAGCGCCTTTGCAGCCCCAGGCCAAGCGCGGCAAGCGCCGCCAGCGCGCAAAGGAGAACTAGCCCATGCCCGAAGTGCGCCGGGATACGATAGCTAATAACGCGGCCGCTGCGGGCCTTACGGGACTGGCCGGACTGGCCGGACTGGCCGAACTGCCCGAATCGCCAGAGCTGCCCGAGCTTGCGGAAGAGGAGCGCAGCGAGCTGCTGCCGCCCGAGGAAAGCGGCAAGCTCGGCTACCGCGTGTTCGAGCTGCTGGCCGAGATCCTGGCCGACAAGGACGCGCAGGGCCTGCACGCCAAGTGGGAGACGTTTTACCGCCTGTCGCGCAACCAGCCCTGGCGCGCGTCCAAGAAGCCGGGCGTGCCGCTTCTGTCGGCCAACCTGCTGCACCGCCACCGCACCAAGGTGGTCAACACGCTGACCAACAGCCAGCCGACCTTCAACGTGGCCCGCGCCGGCGAGATCGATGACAAGCGCGCCGGGGTGCTGGACGACGTGCACCGCGCCACCCAGTACTGGTGGCAGGAGCAGGAGCAGCAGCACGTCTTCGAGCAGAGTGTCATCAACGGCGAGACTTACGGCTGCGCCATCGAGAAGGTCATCTTCGATCCTGACCTGGAAGTGGGCCTGGGCGAGGTGCGCACGGTCGTGGTGGATCCGTTCCACTTCGGCGTCTACCCGGTGGACTGCAAAAAGTTGCAGGACGCCGAGGGCATCCTGCACTTCTACCCAATGTCCGTGCGCCAGGCCCGGCGCAAGTGGCCGGACCAGGCCCCGCTGATCCGGCCCGACGCCGACCTGCTGAAAGAATTGGGCGACACGCGTCGGCTCATCGGCGGCGAGGGCAGGGACCAGAACGTCCTGGCGCGCATCGGCTCGTTCATGGGCAGCCTGTTCGGCTACTCGGGCGACTCCTCGGGCCGGGGCCAGGCCAATGACCAGGTCCTCATCGTCGAGGCCTGGGTCAAGGACTTCTCGCAGATCGAGGCGGACGCGCTGGTCGAGGCCAGGGACGCGGCCGGCAACATCGTGCTCGGCGAGGACAACCAGCCGCTCATGGTGCCCGGCAAGGTCGCGCAGGCCAGGTACCCCGGCTTCATCCGCCGCGTCACGGCCTGCTGCGGCGGCAAGGTCGTGCTGGGGGATGACCCCAACCCGAACATCAACCCCGAGCTGCTGGCCAGCGACATGGCCAGGCACACCTACCTGTACGACAAATTTCCCTTCAGCCTGGTGCCCTCTAATACGGACACCTCGACCATCTGGGGCATGGGCGACTTCGAGCAGCTCGAAGACCTGCAGCGCGCCTTCAACAAGTGCCTGTCCCAGCTCGAATACTTCAAGGACAGGAGCGTGCGGCCCAAGATCGTCAACCCGCGCGACAGCGGCGTGGACAACGCCGAGTTCAGCAACGACCTGGGCATCCTCAACCCGGCCGGCTCGGCCGTGTCCGCCGGCATTCGCTACCTGGAGTTCCCGCACATCCCCGTGGACATCGAGCGGCTCATGGGCGTCATCAAGGACCTGTTCTTCCTGGTAAGCGCGACCTTCGACCTGGAGCAGGCCTCGACACCGGGCAAGCAGGTCATCGCGCACAAGGCCATCACCGAACTCCTGGAGCAGGTCTCGCTGTCCCTGGCCGGCAAGATCCGCAACTACCATCGCCTGGTGCGCGAGCGCGGGCGCATGTTCGTGTCGCACCTGATGAACTTCTACACCGAGGATCGCTGGATCTGCTTCGAGCAGAACGGCGAGCAGGTCACCAAGGCAATCCGCGGCAGCGAGATGATCGCCCCGCTCAAGCTGTCCGTGGTCAACGGCTCGACCCTGCCGCGCTCCAGGACCGTGGAGCGCGAGGAGGCCGCCGAGCTGTTCAAGGCCGGGGTCATCGACCAGGCCGAGATCCTGCGCGTCTTCGACTGGCCCAGCCGCGGCGAGGTGCTGAAGAGGATGCAGGCAGGCCCCCTGGCCGCGCTCATGGAGCGCCTGGCCGCTGCCGGCCTGCCCGAGCCCGTCCTGCAGATCGTGCAGGGCCTGGCCGGCCTCGACGACAAGGCCTTTGCCCAGGCCGTCAAGGCGGGCGACGTGAGCGCGCTTGTCGGCCAGGCCATGGCCGCTATGTCCGGCGAGCAGCAGGGCCAGGAGCAGCAGCCTGACCCGGCCCAAGCCCAGGCCCAGGTCCAGGCTGACGCGCTTGGGCAAATCGAGCTGGAGGCCAAGGCTGCCGAAGTCGAGCAGACCCGCGCCGAGACGCTGTTCAAGCTGTCTCAGGCCAAGACCGAGCAGGCCAGGCGGGCCGTCATGGTGGCCGGAATCGGCTACGACGAGGAGATGATCGGCATCAGGAAAACCGAGCTGCTGGCCAGCCTGGACGCGGAGGTGGACCGCTCCATCGCGGCCGTCACCAAAAAGGCCGGCCAGTCCCGGCAGGCCCATCAAGCCCAGCAGACAGGCCAGGCAGGACCGTACAGCGAGCGCGGCCTGCGCTCGAACAACCAGACTCCCGAGATCCCGAGGGTGAAATAGCCATGCCCCTGTACGATTTTCACTGCCAAACCTGCGGCCACCAGGCCGAGCTGCTCTTTCCGATCTCCGCCTGCCCCGAGTCCATGCCCTGCGAGGAGTGCCAAGGCGGCACGCTGCGCAAGGTCATCAGCCTCGGCCGCGCAGGCATCCTGCGCGAGGAAGCGCCCTGGCTGCGCGACGTGCTGCACGTCGTGGACAAGGACAGCAACGCGCCGCACGTGCGCCAGTTCCTCCAGGACCCCACGCGCGGCAACTACAAGGCCTGGCTGCAGGGCGAAGGGCTGCGGCCCGTGGAGTCCGGCGAGAAGCCGGGCAGGCCCAAAGTCGACCGGGCCAGGCTCAGGGAAGCAGGCAAGCGCAGGTTCTTCGAGCAGTGCCGTAGCGGCAGGCTCTAGCAGCACCTTGCAAATAAAATGAAAAAATGGGGGTGCAGGGAGCCCTTGCTCGGACAGGGCCCCTGCCGGGAGAGAGTCTGAGAGAGGGGCGAGCCGCCCTGGCAGGCAGCGCCCTCTCTCAGTTCAAACGCAAGCTGCCCTAGCAGCAGGAGTTCTGCGGCCGCGATTCATGCGGCCTGCCGGCCAACTCTTAACCACAGGAGCATTTCGATGACTTTGGATACCCAGACGCTAAGCCCCGCCGAGTTCGACGGCACGGATTCGTCTCCCGTGATCGACCCTGCCGGAGTCACTGATGGCCAGGACGACGGCGCATCGCCCGAGGGGGCGCAAAACACCCAGGGTGCGGATAGCGCGGCCGAAAGTGACGGCAAGGACGTGCAGGCCAGGGACAACGCCAAGGCCGGGGACAAGGCTGCAGGGGACAAGGCCGAGGCGCAAGCCAAGGCCGGGGCCGAGGAGCAGGACAAGCTCGACCGTTTGGACAGGCACCCGCGCTTTCAGGAGCTGGTCAGGGAGAAGAACACCCTGCGCGATGAACTGAAAGTCCTGCGGGACGAGCATCACAAGGTGGTCAGCTACCTGAACCAGCAGGCCCAGGCCGGCCGGAGCGCAAGCCAGGGCAACCGGCAGGCGCCGGACTACGCGGCCAGGTACGCCGAGATCGACCGCAGGCTCGAAGCCGGCCAGATCAGCCTGGCCCAGGCGCGGCAAGCAGAGCGCGAGGTCCGCGCACATGAGGAGCGCGAGCGCGCGCAGGTCGCGGAGCAGGAGATTGCCGTGAAGGCCAGGGTCGGCGAACTCCACCAGTCCTTCAAGTCCCAGAACCCCGACTTCGCCGAGATCGCCAGGTCCGACGACTTCAAGCAGGCCTTCAAGGCCAACCCCATGCACGACACCCTCTCGGCCTACTACGCGACCAAGTACGCTCGCGCCGTGGCCGGGACCGAGCAGGCCGTCAAGCAGGCCGTGGCCAAGGCCATCAGGGAAACCGAGGAACGCATCACCAAGAACAACCAAGCCAAGCGGACCGCGGCCAGCCTAGGCGCCGGGCCGCGCGGCAGCGGCTACGACCCGGACGCCATGCTGCAGGATACATCCCGGCACGGCGGGCGGGTCGCGGTCGGCGCGGCGCGGCTGCGGGCCATGAGGGCCCAGGCCGGCGGCTAACCAACCCGGAGGGCACGCATGCCTCTTTCCAATGCTGAACTTGAAATCGTCACCCGCGACTACCTGCTTGCCGACGGCAAGCAGGCCACGGACATCTACTTCGAAACCTCCTGGCTCATGCAGTATCTCATGAAGCAGCAGAAGGGCTTGTGGAAGCTGTTCGGCGGCGGGCGCAAGGTCAAGGTGCCGCTCAAGTACGACGGCGCCGAAGCCGGCTTCTACCAGCGCAACGACACGTTGAGCGAGGACGAGCGCCAGAACATCACCGCGGCCTACTTCGAGCTGCGCCACGCCTTTGGCAACGCGACCATCTACCGCGCCGACGAGCTGCAGAACGCGGGCGAGGAGGCCGAGGTCGAACTCGTGCAGAGCAAGATCGAGGACGCCATGGAGTCCTGCCGCGACACCGTGGCCAAGCAGCTGTATGCCGCGGGCGGCGACAACTCGCCCTACCTGACCGGCCTGCTTTCCTTGTGCAACGAGAACGCGGACCTGGCCTACGGCGAGCTTACCGAGAACGGCGTGGTGGCCAAGGACGGCAGCAAGCCCTGGGAGGGCAAGCTGCTGACCACGCCGGCCGTCATCAGCCTGGACACCATCCGCGAGATGCGCCGCACGGCCAAGGTCAAGGGCAAGAAGCCGGACATCGGCGTGACCACGGACCTTCTGTGGGACAAAATCGCCGGTATCTTGCAGGTCCAGCAAAGGTTCACCAGCGACAAGCCCACGGCCGAGGCCGGTTTCCAGAACCTGGTCATCGAGGGCATGACCCTCACGGTGGACGACTACATGCCGAGCGGCCACCTGTTCTGCCTGAACTCCAAGCACGTGGGCTTTGCCGTTCACCGCAAGGGCTACTTTGCGCGCACGCCCTGGAAGGACCTGACCAGCGGCGCCCAGGGCCGCTCCATGAAGATCCTGTGGGACGGCAACCTGATCAGCAACAACCGCAAGGCCCACATCGGCCGCAGCAACCTGAGCGCGGCCTAAGGCGCAGGCAAGGAGCACAACATGATCGGCAATCTCAAGACCGCCTTCTCGCAGGGCCTGCGCGAGGCCTCCAAAACCGCCCGCGAACGGGTCGGCGCCATGCGCATCGACGCCTTGGGCCGCACATTCCGCTATGCCAGGGCCGGCGCGGCTTTGACCGCTGGCTACATGGCCCAGGCCCCGCTCGCCGTGGTCGACCACCTGGGCAGGCCCGTGGCAGCCACGGCTGTCGGCGACATGCACGTCAACCTTACCGTGGGCAACACGCCCGTGGCCGAAAACCAGTACGAGGGCGGCCTGCTCATGGTCAGCGCCGGCACAGGCGCAGGCCAGGCCTACGTCATCGCCGGCAACACGGCCTGCCCGGCCAGCGGCACGACCATGCTGACCCTGGAGGAGCCGCTCACGGTCGCCCTGGCAGCCGGCGGCGCGACCAAGGCCAGCCTCATCCTGAGCCCCTGGGCCAACGTGGCCGCCTCGGGCGTGCAAGAGAACGTGCCCGCAGGCGTCCCGCTCGTGGACGTCCCGGCCAACTGCTACTGCTGGCTGCAGACCGCCGGCGTAGCCAACTGCCTCACGTCCGGAACCCCAGCCGTGGGCACGCTGCTGACCTTCGCGGCTGTGCCCGGCGCCCTGGCCGCACTCATGATCAACGCCGACGCAGCCGCCGACTACGCCCAGGCCATGCCTGTCGTGGGCAAGCAGTACGCTGCGGCTGGAGTGGATGGGGAGTGTGGGGCGGTGTATTTGATGATTGATTAGAAGAGGGGAGGGGATTGAGTAGGGAGGGGAGAGGGGCGGGGCCGTGGGGTCCCGCCCTTTTGCACTTGGCTGACAGGTGCGGACCATCCCCGCGGGCGCGGGGTGGAGAGCCAGCGCACATTGGTTCTAGTCGGCATAAGCGGAAATACCCTCACGGGCTTTGAAGGCGGCATGCTCCTTCTCTGTAGCGAAATGGCCGTCCTTGGCTTCTTGAAGTCAGGTTTGGAACAACGCATCAAACTATATAAAATATTTAATAAAGACAGCCTACCATAAGATTGGTATTTTTTCGTTTACCGACTCTACATTTTGCTGCCTATGAAGGTATATATTACGCCTAACATTAGTCACAAGAGGCCTCAAAGATCCTTTGATATCCTCAATTACATCTCTCGAAAACCCCATCTTTAGATCCTCTTCCATAATATATACGTTCTTATCCACAAAAGAATAGAATGCAATATATGCTTCGAATAGAGGTTGATTATCTAAACTACCTTTTCCTGGATAATTTTCAAGTATGGCAGATGCGATTTCAAATGACTGTCTAATCTTGTGGCGTATAGCATCTTGGTTTTTGCTATCCATCAACCCCAGCAACTCGTCAACGGAGTCATCAATTTTGTCAATGAGAGATATTAATGCATCGACATTGTTATTATATTTCTCCTTCATCCATTTTCTTTCATCATATCGCTGTCTGTATACAAAATAGTAATATCCAAGCAGTAATCCAAAAAAAGAAAAGGCCGTGCTACTAATAGATGCCAATACTGCATAGTAGTTTCGAGCATCTTCAAGAGAGGATAGGTTATGAACGCATATTTTTCTAAATGTCTCAAAGAAAAACGGGTGTACAATAAAGTAAATGATAACTATGCTCAAGAGAAAGCCAGCTAACAAAAAAGCGATCGGTCTCTTGTATTTCATGTCAGCGCTTAGAATATCCCTTTTCCAATTCCTGGTTGAGAATCATCGCCTTGACAATAGACATGTTAAGAAATCGAATCTTTTTCCTTATGGACTCTGGTCTAGCGTACTTCGTAAAGTATGCAAAAGCCTCGTTCGCAAATGATGGTCCCAACGATAGGACATCATTAAAGTCCAATGCAATAAAAACATTCAGATTTTTCCAGGCTTCTGCATTGTCCAAAGGTTCAAGATAACGTCTTCTAAAATCGATGGCCGTATGCTGACCATCACCTTGGCGTTCATTTCTATTATCTAGCCGGGATGAAAAGTCGCTCGCGACATTGATAGTGCGCATTTATTGAACTCTGCTCGTGGGTATACTTAGGTGATACATTGTTCCAGCAAAAATTTTCCCAGCGTAACTTTCACATGCAATTTTTTTGCCCACACCTGAGAACATTATATACCCGTTGCCAGAGATAATAGTCAATTGGATTCCTAACATAGTGCAAAACTCAAGGATAGTCTGCAATCCGTGTCCCCGTTTTGCACCCCGAGGAAACTGTCTGCGCACCCATCCTCTTTTTTTTGTAGCAGCATCAAGAGCACCACTAACATTTGCATCCATAGCAAAGTCAATGTAATCAGAATCGCAGTTCTTAGTGTCTGCCAATTTAGTTTTTATATACTCTCCTTGTGGACCAGTAACTAAAGAGTTCTTTATTCCAATGCCATTGTCGGCGACGCACAAAGAAATTATATGATGCTTTGGATGGTGCTGTGCCAACAACCACCAGCCCTTATCTTTATGAGATATGCCATGTTCAGTGACATTATTAATTACCTCTGTTAACACTGCGCCAAACAATTCTATCTCATCATTTGTGTAAGATGAACTTAGCTTTAATAAACTTGATATCTCATCTTTCTTTTTGTTAATGTTGGATTTAGACGTCTCTCTTTGAATTTTGACAACATCACAATCTTTATATAATCCTTCCTCTGGGAGGTTTCTTCTGTCGCAGTCTACATAATCAAAGAAGCCGCAATGCAGTAGATACGAGTTGACTGATGCAACATATGAATCTATCTGGCCTATCTCTGGTCCTGATTGTGCCCTGCGTGTCACCAACTCTACCCATTGCACATAAGAGCATATCAAAGTTATTGCTGATGGCCACATACGCGTACACTTTGAAAGATCAAAAACGATTTTCGCTGGACGTTTCGATATGAATTGCTCAGCATAGTTAAAAAAAGATGACGCCAGCTGGCTCTCTTCTATTCCAAATTCACCAACTACTGGAATTGTAATCTCTTTTTGATCAAAAACTTTTGTACTGTAATGTCTATCAATAAAATCATCTCTTTTTCGTTTTAGTTCTATAAGTTTTAAGTTGCCTCTGTATACAACGCGGTCCATGTATTTTCTGTGCTTTATCCGTGATGAGGCAATAGACTCCTTCTTTTTCTTGGCAACTTGACGTCTCTTATAGTATAGTACTTTGTCTTCCGATATCTTCTTCATTGCCTTCTCTTTCAATAGAAAAAGACTGTCTATAAAAAATTAAAACACTGCCACTTGCTAATGCTATATTTATCCCTTCAAAGACGACTTATGATTGTATATCTACTGAATGGGCCACTGCCCGTTCAAATATACCTATGTCTTACTGAAAGGCTTCATATGATTCAGTACGTCTATGGCTTGTATGAGTAAATTAATGTGCCAATTGCTCATTCCATCTAAGGAGTTTTTCAATTATTGCTATAGCGAAGCTACGGAAATTGTATCAAGCGAAACAATTATAATTTTTAATTATTGAGTCCTGCACGATTTAAAGAACATAAAGACTGATTAATACTGCGCTTAATTGTGACCAAGTCCATGTTGAAGCTTTTGAAATATATTCCCTCGTTTTTAAAAAACTTTCAAGCTTGGGTCGGTATATCTCATGATTACTTAGGAAGGGAGAGGGGCAAGGCCGTGGGGCCAGTCCTTTGTCTTGAAAGGTGATCATTCGGCTTTTAAAGCATTCACGGCGGCGAAACTGTATTTGGCAGCCTGCGTGTGAAGATCGGCACCTGCAGCCAAGTGGTAAGGATGCCGTGGATGATTGAACGGCCTTAGGTTGTGAGAGCGGGCGAGAAGGAGCGGAGGAGAGAGTTCCCTTTTCGCCTGATAGGAATAACTCTGTGATCTCCATTTCTTGCACTCTATACCCTCCGCAGGAGTTGACAAAGTAGCCGGAATATGTACGTTTTGAAGGCGTACAACGAGGAGAAAAGCCATGCCGCAGCGCCTTGTCGAGGACAACAGCCGTATGTCGCTACGGATTCCCACCGAGGAAAAAGCCTTGCTGCTTCGGGCAGTGGCCCTGAAGCATACGAATCTGACGGACTTTGTCGTCAGCAGCGCCCTGGAGGCGGCTCGATCGGTGATCGACCAGGCTGAACGGCTCCGGCTTTCCGAGCGGGACAGCCTGCTAGCCCTCGACCTGCTGGAGAACCCCCCGGCCCCCAGTGCGAAATTGCTGGCAGCGGCGCAGGCCTTGCCGAAACTGCCGTGACGATCCCGGCCTGGCACGAGGAACCCATCGCCAGGACGCATGATCGGGAATCCTTTGATTGCGGCGAGGCGGCCCTGAACGAGTTTCTGCGTCAGCATGCCCGCAAGAGTCATCAGCAGGGAGGGGCCAAGACGTTCCTGGCCATTGATGACAGGGATGGCAGGACGATCCTCGGCTTCTACAGCGTCAGCCCCGCCTCGATCGCCTACGAACGCACGCCGGAACTCGTGAAGCGCGGTCTTGCCCGCCATGACGTGCCCGTGTTCCGCCTGGCACGGCTGGCCGTGGAAGGGTCGGTCCAGGGTCGCGGCCTTGGCGGACAGCTGCTCCTCGCTGCGGGACGGCGCTGCCTGCTGGCCGCATCCCAGGCCGGCGGCGTGGCGCTGCTCATCGACGCCAAGAACGAACGCGCCGCCGCATGGTACGCCGGCTACGGAGCCGTGCCTCTGCTCGATGCACCGCTGTCGCTGCTCATGCCCTTCAAGACGATCCAGGCCGCGCTCATGGCTGCCGGAAAGCTGTGATGCAGGGGCGCTCGGGAATGCGTCGCCGCATGTAACTGGCGGGGGGGCGAGTCTTTCGTGCGGCGATGAAACCACACGGATGCGGATTCATTGGGGACATCCCGCATGCATAGATCTTACCGTTTGTCATGTTCTGCGCCGACGAGCCCACGCAACAAAAAGCCGCCTCTTGGGCGGCTTTGCTCGTCTCTGCTCGTCTTTACTCATCTTTGCAGATCTAGGGGGAGCGCTCTGCAGCTCCGGCCGGGCCTAGGCGCAGTGCTGCTGCCTGGGCCTGACTTCCGTGCGGATCTTATCGGCCAGGTTGGAGTCCTTGGCCTGTTCAAGGTCGTAGCGCATCTGGAGGTTGAGCCAGAATTCCGGACTGGTCTTGAAGTAGGCAGCAAGGCGCATGGCTGTATCAGTCGTGATGGCGCGCCTGCCGCGTACGATCTGGCTTACGCGCTGGACCGAGATGTTCAGATCCCGGCTGAGCTGGTTCATGCTGATGCTCAAGGGCTTCAAAAACTCTTCGCTCAGAATCTCACCAGGATGAATGGGGGAGGTACTGTCATGCATGGTTTCCTTCCTGATGGTAGTCCTACATCAACCCCAAAGCCTTGCGAGCGTCGGCAAGGAGCAGCATGCAGGTCAGCGGACGGAGCGGGGAGGGCTGGAAGCCTGCGCGGGCATAGAACCCGGCGGCTTTTTCATGTAGGGCATGCACCAGAAGCGCCCGGATGCCGGCGATGTCCGCGGCCTGGAGCGTTCTGAGCACGGCGTCGCGCAGGAGATCCAGGCCGAGCCCCCGGCCCTGGAAGGTCTGATCCACGGCCAGGCGGCCAAGGACCATGACGGGAATGATATCCGGCATGTTGCGGCGCACCTTGCCCGGAGCTTCCGCCGCCACAACGGCTCCGACAGCCAGGGCATAATACCCGGCAACGCGGACATTGTCCGTGACGACATAGGTCCGCGAAGCTCCGCTACGCTGGTTTGCGAGCGCACGCCGGCGGAGCCACTCGTCGAGCGCGGGCTCCCCGGATTGGAAAGAGGCCACGTCATGCGCCTCTGCCAGGGGCTCCGGCGCGCTGATCACTTTTCCCAACCCGGCTTGCGGGACAGAAGCGCGCGCAGGCGGTCATTGGACGCGGCCGGCCTGTCCAGCGCCTCCTGGAAGGCCTGGAACTCTTCAGGGGAGACCTGGAAGAGCCGCTGGTCAAGGATCGTCTCCTCGGCCGCGCGCGTGACCGCGTCGAGGATGAAGTCGGTGCGGGTCTTGAGGGCGAGCGCGGCCGCCCGGTCGATCAGGCTGCGCTGCTCCGGCGCCACCCGGATATTGATGTTCGTGCTTCGGCTGACGTGATTCTCTTGCGGCATGGTCGCCTCCAATTTGGAGCAGATTACTTTTAAGACGCCCGCTCCGGCGTTTACGGCGCAAGTGAATTGCGCCTGCGCCGAAGCTGGCGGCAAGCCATGTCGGCGCATGGCTTGCAGAGCATTTTCAAAAGCAAAATGCTCTGACACAACTATAAACCGCGCAATCATGTGCGTCAACACAACGTGCGCACAAGCTGCTTCTCTTGTCCAGATGGAAACGGGCCGGTGTGTCTGCTGATCGGCCAGGCAGGGCGAGTGGTCAGGAAGGCAACAGGAATGAAGAAGGGCGGGACCCCATGGCCCCGCCCTGTGCTGAATTATAGAGCATTTTGCAAATCAAATGAGGGGCCAGGGAAATCATTTCCCTGGCGGGAGAGAGTCTGAGAGAGGGTCGCGCCCTCTTTCAGGCCAGATGCAAACTGCTTTAGCCTCATGAGGCCGATGCCTGCTTCGCTGCAACCAGGTCGAAGCGGTCGAGGTGCATCACCTTGCTCCAGGCCGCGACAAAGTCGTTGACGAACTTCTCCTGGGAATCGGCGCAGGCGTAGACTTCCGCAATGGCCCGCAGCTGCGAGTTCGAGCCGAAGACGAGGTCGATACGGGTGCCGGTCCACCTGGGAGCGCCCGTGGCGCGATCGCTGCCCTCGAACAGGTCGCCGTCTGGCGTGGTCGGCTTCCAGGCCGTGCCCATGTCGAGCAGGTTGACGAAGAAGTCGTTGCTGAGCGTTCCGGGCCGTTTGGTGAAGACACCGTGCGGGGACTGTCCGAAGTTGGCGCCAAGCACGCGCAGGCCGCCGACGAGAACCGTCATCTCGGGCGCGGACAGGGTCAGCAGGTGCGCCCGGTCGATCAGCAGCTCCTCCGCCGATATGGCGTACTTGGTCTTGAGGTAGTTGCGGAACCCGTCCGCAGCCGGCTCCATGACGGCGAAGGAGGCCACGTCGGTCTGCTCCTGCGAGGCGTCCGTGCGTCCGGGCGCAAAGGGCACGCTCACGGCGTAGCCGGCGTTTTTCGCGGCCTGCTCCACGCCCGCGCATCCGCCAAGCACGATCAGGTCGGCCAGGGAAACCTTTTTCCCGCCGGACTGCGTGGCGTTGAACTCCTTCTGGATGCCTTCGAGGGTCTGCAGCACGTTCGCCAGCTGGGCCGGCTGGTTGACCGCCCAATCCTTTTGCGGGGCCAGGCGGATGCGCGCGCCGTTGGCGCCGCCTCGCTTGTCCGAGCCGCGGAAGGTGGACGCCGAGGCCCAGGCGGTCGAGACCAGCTGCGCGACGGACAGCCCCGAAGCCAGGACCTTGGCCTTGAGCGCGGCGATGTCCTGCGCGTCGATCAGCTCATGATCCACGGGCGGCACGGGGTCCTGCCAGAGGAGGACTTCCTGCGGGGCCAGCGCACCGAGATAGCGCGAGCGCGGACCCATGTCGCGGTGGGTCAGCTTGAACCAGGCCCGGGCAAAGGCGTCCGCGAATTCCTCGGGATTCTCCAGGTAGTGCCGCGCGATGGGCTCGTAGATCGGGTCGTAGCGCAGGGAGAGGTCCGCCGTGGTCATCATGGGCCGGTGCTTTTTGGACTTGTCATGCGCATCGACCACCATATCCTCTGCGTCCACGTCCTTGGCCAGCCACTGGTGCGCGCCGGCCGGGCTCTTGACCAGCTCCCACTCGTACTTGAACAGCACCTTGAGATAGCCCATGTCCCAGGTGGTCGGCTTCGGCTTCCAGGCACCCTCGATGCCGCTTCCGATCGTATGGGCACCCTTGCCGCTGCCGAAGCTGCACTTCCAGCCCAGGCCCTGCTCTTCTATGCCGGCGGCCTCGGGCTCGGGGCCGACATGGGCCGCATCACCGGCACCGTGGCATTTGCCGAAGGTATGCCCGCCGGCCACGAGCGCGACGGTTTCCTCGTCGTTCATGGCCATGCGCGCGAAGGTCTCCCGCACGTCACGGCCCGAGGCGAGCGGATCGGGATTCCCGTTCGGCCCTTCCGGGTTCACGTAGATGAGGCCCATCTGCACGGCGGCAAGCGGATTCTCCAGATCCCGTTCGCCGGAGTAGCGCTTGTCGCCGAGCCATTCGCTCTCGGCTCCCCAGTAGATCTCCTCCGGCTCCCAGATGTCCTCGCGCCCTCCGGCGAAGCCGAACGGCTTAAGGCCCATGGATTCGATGGCGCAGTTGCCGGCGAAGACCATAAGGTCGGCCCAGGAAATCTTTCTGCCGTACTTCTGCTTGATGGGCCACAGCAGCCTGCGCGCCTTGTCGAGGTTGACGTTGTCGGGCCAGCTGTTGAGGGGGGCAAGGCGCTGGTTACCGCTCCCGGCACCGCCGCGCCCGTCGCCCAGGCGGTAGGTGCCGGCGCTGTGCCAGGCCATGCGGATGAACAGGGGGCCATAGTGGCCATAGTCGGCAGGCCACCATTCCTGCGACGTGGCCATAAGCTGGCAGAGGTCCTTTTTGAGGGCCTCCAGGTCCAGGCTCTTGAATTCCTCGGCGTAGTTGAATGCCGCCCCCAGGGGGTTGGACTTGGGGGGATGCTGGTGCAGGACGGACAGGTTGAGCTGGTTCGGCCACCAGTCCCGGTTCGAACTGCCGCGCCGTTCTGCCGTCTTGGCGGTTTTGCCCGTCACCGGGCATTTGCCCTGCTCACTCATGGCGCCTCCTTATTATGATTCTTTATGTTTTGTTCAGTATTTCCATGGGCACTGGCCATGCTACGGCTGTTCAAATCTGTTGCCTGCTCCAGGGGTAGCAAGCCTTTTCGGCCGGGGTCAGGCCTGGCCGGGTTCCCCCTCGGACAGGGACACACCGGTTTCCCGTTTTCCGGCGCAGGCATGGCAGATCCCCTTGACCTCGACCTGGGTCCTTTCAATGGAGCCTATGGCTGCCACGGATGCGGGCAGTTGCAGGTTGTCCAGCTCCGGGCTGTAGAAATCGCGGGTCAGGCCGCAGCGGACACACACGAAATGATGGTGGCGGGTCAGGTTCGCATCAAAGCGCGTGCTCTCCTTGGCCGGTCCGACTGTCGCAACCAGGCCCAATCCGGCCAGCCACCACAACGTCCTGTAGACGGTGTCCAGTGAAACCGTCGTAAGCCTCTCGCGGACCCTCTGGTAGATCATTTCCGCATCCGGATGCTCTTCGCTTCCGGCAACCTCGCGGAATATCTCGATCCGCTGGGGCGTCAACCTTGCCCCGGCGTCCCTGCAGGCTTGCAGCAAGGCGTGCATTCGCTCTTCGATTACGTTCTTGTCCAAATTGTAATCAGCTCCTTGATAGGAATTTATCCTATTAAGGAGACTCTTCGATTCCACGGAATTCGTCAAGTTGAAAAGAGATTATCGGACAGAATGGGACAGAATGCCGAGCTGCCTGTGCCTGCGCAGGGTGCTGCCCCTGGAGCGCCTTCCCCCGAGGCCATCCGCTGCTCCTCCGGGTAGCCGGACCGGCGCTCCTGGGTGGGCCGTAGTCGCTATGGGCAAATGGTCAGCGAACCGACTTGACGCACTCCGGCAACAAAAAAGCCGCCTTTAGGGGCGGCTTTGCTCGTCTTTGCTGATCTCTGCTCGTCTTGGCTGATCTGGGCAGCGCCCGTCAGGTCCGGCCGGGCCTGGGCCGGCTTCCCTGGCCGGGCGCTCAGGCTCCGAAGCGACCCGGCCTGCCTCCTTGCGCCTGGTATCGGCCTCACGTGCGGAAGAGCGGGAGGGCCAAGCCTTATCCTGTAGGACAAATGTCGGTATATTTTTATCTGGAAGGGTGTTAGGCGTTTTTCCGTTACTGGTAAGCCTCATAAGTCTGCGCTGCATATCGGAAAAGCCGTAGCGTGTGGATCGGTGCACGACTCGGTCCTCTCTTCGTGCGGTGCATGGGCGGGCATCGCTTCGCCACTACGAACCCTTGCGGCCATTCCGGCAGGGGAGGGCTCTTCATGCCCCTGCAGCACGCGTCCTTCCGACGCGGAGCGGCCCGGTCGCGCGAACAAGAGAGGGTAAAACGCATGCAGCATGCATCGATTCGCAGCCTATGCCTCGCCGTGTTAATCCTGTGGGCCGTGTTGCCGCCCCGATGGGCCGCGGCCGAGGACAACCACGGCTACAGGACGACCACCCTGTCCGGCAATGCCGTCAACTACGGGACCATCGCCACCGCGGGCAACGATGAAAATGGCATGCTGGTCGCGAGCGGACAGAGCGCGGTCAATGCCGCCGCAGGCAGCGTCTCCACCACGGGCATGCAGGCCTACGGCATATGGGCACAAAGCTACAGCACGGCGAGCAATTCCGGCAGCATCTCCACCACTGGCTCCTATGCCTACGGCATACGCGTAAGAAGCCACAGCACGGCGAGCAATTCCGGCAGCATCTCCACCACGGGCCTTGATTCCCACGGCCTATTAGCAGGCCAAGACAGCACGGCGAGCAATTCCGGCAGCATCACGACCTCGGGCGAAGGTGCCTTCGGCCTATACGTATCCAACAGCGAGGCCCGCAACTCCGGCAGCATCACGACCTCGGGCGAAAATGCCTCCGGCCTATTCTCATACTACAGCACGGCGAGCAATTCCGGCAGCATCACGACCTCGGGCACGGATGCCCACGGCCTATACGCAAACGACAACAGCACGGTGAGCAATTCCGGCAGCATCTCGACCACGGGCACGAGTGCCTACGCCGTCTATGCGGATAATAATTCCACCGCCATTCTGACCACAGGCACACGCATCCTGAACGGGGACGTGTCCGGGGACAATAGCTCCTCCCTGATCCTGGACGGCAGCGGGGAGGTCGACTTCAACATCACCGGGGCCTGGGCGATGATCCGCAAGACCGGCGGAGGCGCCTGGAGCCTGGCCCGGAACGTGAGCGCGCCGAACGACTTCGAGCTTGCGCAGGGCTCGCTGGTTGTAACCCGGGGCACGGCCTTGAGCGTTGGCGGGAACTACACGCAGGCTGCCGGGACGAGCCTGGTCCTGCCCGGCGGCGTAACGCCCGCCCTGAGCGTGGCGGGCACGGCGAACTTCGGGGGGAACCTGCTGGTGGACCCCTCGGCCGAGGACATCGGCAACACAGTCAGCCTGGTCAGTGCGGCCACTCTGGGCAGCAGCGGCTTCGGCAGCGTGGGCTCATACAACCCGCACTTCCGGCTGACGACCTCCACCACGGGCACGCAGCTGCGGGCCCGCGTCGAGTACGACCCGCAGTACGACTCCGCGGCCCTGGGCCTGGCCTCGACCCTGGCTGCGGGCCGCACATTCACCCTGCTGCCCGCGGCGCGCACGCGCACCCTGCTGGCCCAGGCCGACGACTCGGGCAATACCGGAACCGGCGAGCCCGTGCTGGTGGCCGCCAACGGCTCCCTGAGCGGCCTTTTGTATGGCGGCTCGCGCGTGCAAGAGGGCGGCTTCTACCTGCAGCCAGTGTACAGCCACGCGCGGCGCGAGGCCTATGACGACAGCCCGGGCTACACGGCGGACACGGGCGGGCTGGAGCTTGGCGCCGACACCTTCCTACCCGGCGGCACGCTCGTGGGCGGCTTCGCGGGCTATGCCACGACGGACATCGACCTGACCGGCCCAAGCTTCTCCGAGACGGACCGCGAGGACCAGCGCACGCTGTTCGCCGGCCTCTACGCGGGCCAGGACTTAAGCGGCTGGGTCCTGTCCGGCACGCTCATGGCCGCAGGCACCGACCACGAGACAGAGCGCAACGCGGGCCTGAATGAACGGGCCAGGGCCGACTACGACAGCTGGGCCGCAAGCGTTGACGCGAACCTGGCCTATCCTTTGTACCTCGGCGCCTGGCAGTTGACCCCGGAGGCCGGGCTGTCGGCCCTGTACCTGGACCGGCCGGGCTACAGCGAGCAGGGCGCGACCAACGCGCTTACGTACGCGGACTATGATGAGTGGTTCCTGGACGGCTCCGCGGGCCTGCGCCTGCAGCGCTCCTGGCAGGTGCAAGAGGCCCTGCTGACGCCCTACGCGAGCCTGGCCGTAGTCCAGGCCCTGACCGACAACGACCTGCGCGTCCGCCAGACCATCGCGACAACGGATGCCGAGGTGGTCCAGGACGAGGACGACACGCGCCTGGCCGGCCGCCTGGGCCTGGTCCTGTCCCGTGAGGGCCGGCGCCTGGAGCTGATCTACGCAAACGAGACCAGCGAGCACACCGAGTCCCACGGCCTGCTCGTCAACCTGCGCTTTGAATTCTAGGGCAATTTGCTTTTGAACTGAGACAGGGCGCTGCCTTCTCTTAGAGCGGATTGCTTTTAAGACGCCCGCTCCGGCGTTGACGGCGCAAGTGAATTGCGCCTGCACCGAAGCAAACGGCAAGCCATGCCGAGGCATGGCTTTAGAGCATTTTCAAGATGCCCTAAAGTAGGATTAAATCCTGTTCTGCTCGCCCGAATTGGTCCAGCCTTTTCCCTGACTCCGCAAAGGCCGGCACGCCGGCCGTAGCGGCGAGGCCGACTTTCTGCTTGCTCAGGGGGAACACGGGCTGGGACGTCGGCCTCCCGTTGCGCTATCAAGCCCTACCGGCTGGTGCAGGCTGGTTACTGTTTTCCCGCATGCGCGCCCGTACACGCTTTCGCCTGCACGACGGATGTGCAGCGAAATCCGCAGGATCGGCCCCTCCCGCTCATAGCAGTACACCCGCCAGGCGTTTGAGAATCTCCACCAGGGGAAGCTCTGTCAGCAAAAGCGGCAGGAGCGGGAGAAAGGCGGCCAGGACGAGGACCTTGATCAGGGCCAGGTCCAGAGGCACGACTCGCATGGTCCGGATGTTCTGGAAGGTGGCGTCGAGGTCGGCCAGGGATTGGATGTCCCCGGTTCCCAACAAATCCTCCCGGAGTGGTTGCCCCCGGAGCCATTTCCCTTCGAAACTCAGGGCATATTGGCTGGACAGGGCGCCATACTCCTGCAGCCCCCGGCGCTTGACCGAGGCAAGCCGCGAAATGAAGACGAACAGCGGCAACAGGACCAGGGCGGCATTCAAGATCATAAACACGCTGCCGACTGTCCAGTAGGCCCTGAAGCTCTCGCCGGCATGAAGTATGCGCCCGGCGACGCCTCCTGCGAAGGAACAGGAAAAGGCGAAGACGATCGAAGCAAACGCGGCCTGGCCCTTGGGCAGGAAGCCCAGCCCGCCCATGCGGTCGGGATGGATTGGCTCCAGCCGCAGGCCAAGCCGGGACAAACGCCATAGAAACCTCGCCCAGAGCAGATAGCGCCAGAGCCAGCGCAGCAGAAGAAAACGGTAGACCGGCAGGCTGAGCAGGCTGTGCCACCAGCCTGCGGGCGTGTGCTCAAGCCCGCTTGGCATCAGCAGCATTTTCCAGGTGGACAGCGGCCCGTATAGCTCGGTGCGCGGTTCGAACAGCCCGAGGAGGGCGAGAGCCAGCAGGGCCAGAACCTCGGCCAGCAGGTTTTCCCTGCGGCGCCTGGTCTCGGACACCGCGGCATCGAAAGCCGGCTCGTCCGCCGCCGCGATCAGGTTGTAGTGCGCGAACTGGTCCGCCGTACCCTTGAGCCGCGGCACGATGACCGCCTCGGCTGCCAGCAGCAGGGGCATGACCAGGAGGAACCGGGTCTGGACCACTATGTCCTCCAGGAATGCCACCCGCACGGATTCGCCGAGAAGCGTGCCCTGCAAGGCCGTCAGCAGGGCAAGCGGCAGCCAGCAGAAGGCCAGGATCAGCACGATCCGGGCTCCGACGCCGGACGCGCCGACTTTCCGCAGGACGACCTGGAAGGGGCCGCCGCCGAAGCGGGAGAAACTGTCTGTTTCCGGCCTCATCGTCTCCTCCTCACCGGTCTTCTCAGAGGCCGGTTCCATTCAGTAATTCAGAGCATTTTGCTTTTGAAAATGCTCTGAAGCCAAGCGTCGCAGGGCTTGCCGCTAGCTTCGGCGCAGGCGCAATCCACTTGCGCCGCGGGCGCCGGAGCGGGCGTCATAAAAGCAATCTGTTCCAGGCCATGCGCGCGCGGTGCCATATAGAATGTCCCTCCGTGCTCATCCGCCGGTGAGGAATGGAATTGTAACCCTCGCCTGGAATAGGACCAGTCATAAGTTGAGATTCCCGGCAAAAGCAGCCCCACGGCAACAAAAAAGCCGCCCTCAGGGGCGGCTTTGCTCGTTTTGCTTGTCTTGGCTGATCTTTGCAGATCTGGGCAGCGCTTTTAGAGCATTTTGCTTTTGAAAATGCTCTAAAAGCCATGCGTCGGCATGGCTTGCCGCCGCGTAGGCGTAGGCGCAATTCACTTGCGCCGTCAACGCCGGAGCGGGCGTCTTAAAAGCAATCTGCTCTAGGTCCGGCCGGGCCCAGGCGCAGTGCTGCTGCCTTGGCCTGACCACCCGGCTGATCCTGTTGGCCAGGTTGGAGTCCCTGGCCTGTCAAAAGCATGTTCAAAAGCAAAATGCGCTATAAAAAGCATTCCGACTGCTTGGGTTCCTTGAAAAGGGTAGTCAGCCGTATCGAGGCATCTTTCACCGGGCTTGGCTTCATGCTTCGGGCGCTCTGGGGGCAGCTCTTGATGCAGGCGCAACAGGTGATGCAGATTTCCTGCTGGATCAGCGAACTGTCGTGCGGGTCGACGGCGCCCGTGGGGCAGACCTCCGCGCACAGGCCGCAGTGCGTGCACTGATCATTCACGGCGATGAAATCGACGGTCCACAGCTTCGAATCTCTTGTGTAGGGATAAATGCCGGGCACGTGTACATCAGGGATTTGCGAAATCGAGGCAATGGCTTGCAGCTTCTCACGTATCCGCTGCCCGAACGCCTGTGCATGGCTCAAGTCAGCCTTGTCGGGACGGCCTTGGGCCACCGGCGTCTCGGAACTGGAGAACGAGTGCTCCCCGATGTATGCCGCGCAGGCAATGGGAATGCACCCGCATTGCGTCAGGATGGTTTTCAGTTCGAGCAGGGCGTCCTCATAGGCGCGATTGCCGTAGACCACTACGCAGACCGTGGGGGTATCGTGGGCCTGGAGTGCATTCAGCCATTCCGTCACCAGGGCCGGCACCCTGCCCATGTACACGGGGACCGCGACCACGAGCAGTTCGTTTTCCGAGGTCAGCAGCGGCTGCCTGCGTGCCTCCGGCCTGGTGATGTCGATCGCTTCCAGGCTGCCCGGATTCATGCCCTGCGCAATGGAGCGGGCAACCGCCTGTGTCGTTCCGGTCGGTGAGAAATAAACCAGTTTCACGGATTCCATGTTCATTGCATCTACTCCATTAGGCGTCAGTCCTTGCGTGCATTGCTTCGGAAACATGCTCATGCAGGCCGGCACTGAAAAGAACTCTGATATACTAGCGGCTTGTTGGCAAGCAAGGTATTGCTGCAGGTTGCCTGCAAGGGCGGATCATCCCGCAGGCGCAGGGCTCGATACAGTGTACCGCTGCCCTGGAAATTTAAGCCACGCACAAGACGTGGAGGATCAGGGAGCCCGCTGCCGAAGGCGGGAAATTCCCGTATCTGCCGATTCCTTATCAAAGCGCTGCGATTGCCTGGATGATGGCCTGAATCTTCGGCAAGCGCTCCCGCTGATAAGCGGACGAGCCCATGAGGTGGGCGGCAAGTTCCTCTTCGAGGGTCGGATCGGCCAGAAAACGTCTGCAGTAGTCGCCAAGGCCCTGCTGCAGCACTTGAGGGCTTTGGCTTACTTCATCCAGTAGCTCCTTTCGCCCGTTGAACAGCTCCACGATGTCCTCAAGGTCCTTGCTTATGGTCGGGTCAACGATCCCCCGGTCGAAAAAGGCCTCGAACTTCGATGCCAGGAAAAACGGAGCCCTCGCGTGCCTGATCTCCAGCCCGCATTCCAGGGCCAATGAAGTATGCCCTTGCTGGATGATCATCCCATACCACTTGTTGGTGTGTCCCAGGATATCCGGACTGGTCGGCATGATATCCATGATGATCTTGTCGGGATAGCTCTGGCTCGGGGGGAGCACCCACCTGCAGAGGGGAGCCTGCTTTCCCTCCTCCCATTCTTCGGGTGGCGGCTGCCGAAATCCCAAATCAGCGAGCTGGTGCTGAAGAGTGTAGAAATCCTTTCTGGTCAGGATCTCGATGATCACATCGAGGTCATGGGTGTACCGCACGTCCTTGGGGGTATCTTCCGTGAGCAGGAGGGGCGTAATTGCCCCTCCCAGATAGACGACTTCAGGCAGGACAGGGCCAAGCCTCTGGGCGGATGTCTCGATCTGCGCCCTGATTCGATCGAGGTTTTTGCGGACGATCATGCGGCGCCAAACCTGCGCTCAAGCTCCTTGGAGGCGACCTCGAACTCACGTGCGCTGCCGCTGCGCAGGCTATCCACGAGAGCCAGGACCTCGTACAGCTTCGGGTCCTTTTTGGCAGCGGCCGGGACGCTCTTGTAGAGCGGCTTCACGCTTACACCCTCCATGGAACCTTCCGGGTCCGGCCAGACGTAGGAAGTACCAGCATGGCCCATCTGATTGCTCATGGGCTCAGCCGAGACAGCTGTCGGAATGCCCCGTTGCGGTTTCCCCTCGATCTCCAGGGGAAACGCATACTTCAGGCCATGCTTTAAGAACTCCAATAATCTTAGCTTGTTCGGCCTGCGCAGAGAGCTGCTGTACAGCTTGGATTTCTCGGCGCGCTTCAAGCTGGCATGCACCTCGGACCTGCTCATGAACAGCTCGCCCGAAAGAGAGGTAAACGACCAGTCAGCTATGATTTTCGCATCAGAAGTGGTGAGCTTGAGCAGAACGACGATGTCCTGGGGCTTCAGCATAGGACCTCCTGGACGTCCTGTTCTTTGTTCGCGAATTGCGAATGCCACTCTACCTCACTAATGCCCCATGTCAAATCTTGTTGAGCTTAGGGGCTCGAAAACCTCCCACGCTTAGTGCCAATCGAAAGTTGAAGCCGCCGGCGAGTTGTGGTTCCCCGGATCTCGAACCAGGCACAAGGGACGCAAGGCCTACCTGCGGCTGTTCTCCAGGCTAGAGCATTTGCTTTTGAAAATACTCTGCAAGCCATGTGTCGGCATGGCTTGCCGCCGCGCAGGCGTCTTAAAAGCAATCTGATCTATGGCGGGCGAGTTCGCGCTGGATGAGCCAGCCGGCAATGGACCTGGCGGAGAACGTCAGGGGCAGGGCGTCCAGGGCAAACCAGGCTGCATGCTCCAGCTCGTCATGATCGATGCTGAGCTCACCGGCTGCGTACTGCGCCGTGAATCCGACCATGAGCTGGGACGGGAACGGCCAGCTCTGGCTCCCGGCATAGCAAAGATTCGTGATCCGGATGCCTGTCTCTTCCAGGACCTCCCGGCAGGCGCACTCTTCCAGGCTCTCCGCGAAGTCGCAGAAACCTGACGGAAGGCTGTAGTAGCCCTGCGGCCATTCCCGTTTGCGCACCAGGAGCAGTTCATCGGCGCGGCGCACCAGGACCAGGGTGCAGGGAAAGATGGGCGGGTAGCGCTCGTACCCGCAGGCCGTGCAGCGCTTGCCCCAGGTCCCGGCAAGCCTTTCCGGCTGCCCGCCGCAATGCGGGCACACGTTGCTGTTGCGTTCCCAGCCCAGGATCTGCTGGGCGCGTCCGGCAAGGGTCAGGACATCGTCGGCCAGGGCTTCCCTGGCAAAGAAGTGCAGCAGGGGCGCTGCACGGTAGCCGGAAGGCAGTGGTTGCCTGCCGAGTTCGGCGATGCGCAGGGGTTTGCCGTCCCATGTGCCCATGCGGATGGTCCTGCAGGGCGCCCCGAGGTCATCCGGGAACTGCTCGAACAGGGGGGATGCCTGTCCCGGCGCGCTGCCCAGCACAAGGGCCTCCCCGCTAAACAGGAGCCAGCAGCCCGCCTCGCCCGAGTCAGGGACTGGCGCAGCGGGCTGGAAGCGGTTGCCGAGCACGGAGGAGTTCAGCGGCAACCGGCTTGCATCAGGATATCTCATTGCGTCTCCGGGTTCAGAGCATTTTCAAAAGCAAAATGCTCTAAAAGCAATCTGCTCCAAATTGCAGCGTGAAGAGAAAGGCGGGGATGTTCAAGTGTAGTGCAAGCCGTAGATGGCCGCAACCTGATCTCCCCGCCCGCATATCTGCGAAAGGTTTAGGGCGTTTTGCACAAGAACTGGCATAAACTGGGCAGGGCTTTGCCCTCCCAGACCCTCCCACCAGGGAAATGATTCCCCTGGACCCCCCATTTCAAATGCAATCTGCATTAATACATCAGGCCCGGCAGCAGCAGCACGATCTGCGGGAAGAGCATCATGAGCGCGATGCCGGAGATGATGGCCAGCAGGAAGGGCGTGATGCCCTTGAAGACGGCCTCCAAAGTGACCGACGGCGCGATTTTCTGGCACATGCCGTAGACCACGTATGCGTTGATGCCGACCGGCGGGGTGATGACGCCGATCTGGGTCACGAGCACGATGATCACGCCGAACCAGATGGGGTCGTAGCCCAGGTGCTGCACCACGGGATAGAAAACCGGGATGGTCAGCATGACCAGGGCCAGGGCGTCCATGAAGCAGCCGCCGATCATATAGATGCCCAGGATCAGGGCCATGATGAGCACGTTCGGGAGATCCATGGCCGCGACCCAGCCGGCCACGTCGAAGGGGATGCGCGTCACGGCCAGGAACTTGCCGAAGACCGAGGCGCCGGCAACCAGGAAGAGCACCATGGCCGATGTGCGCAGGGTCTCGTAGAGCGAGTCGGCAAAGGCCTTCCAGCTCAGCTGCCGCTTGAGCAGCGACAGGGCGATGATGCCCAGCACGCCGACGCTGGCGGCCTCCGTGGGCGTGAACAGCCCGAAGAACATGCCGCCGATGACCAGCAGGAAGATGGCCAGGGTGTCGGCCAGGCCCAGCAGGGAGCGCAGGCGCGCCGCAGCATCGCCGCGCTCGCCGCCCCGGCCCAGGTTCGGCCGCAGGCGGCACTGGATGGCGATGGCCACGATGAACAGCAGCGTGAGCACGATGGCGGGCAGGATGCCGGCCACGAACAGGGCTCCGATGGATTGGCCGGTGAGCACGCCGTAGATGATGAGCACGACACTGGGCGGCATGATCATGCCCATGCTGCCGCCCGCGGCAACCGAGCCGGCCGCCAGGGAATCGGCATAGCCGTAGCGCTTCATTTCGGGAATGGCGACCATGGCCATGGTCGCGGCCGTGGCCGGGCTGGAGCCGCAGACCGCGCCGAAGGCGGTGCAGGCCGCCACCGTGGCCATGGCCAGGCCGCCCCGGATATGGCCCAGGAACTGGTACGCGCACTCGTAGAGCCGCTTGCTGATGCCGGAGTTGAAGGCCAGCTGGCCCATGAGGATGAACAGCGGGATGGTCGACAGGGCATAGGACGAGAAGGTGTCGTAGTAGGTGCGCGACAGCATGCTCAGTGCGCCCTGGGGCGAGATGAGCAGGGCGAAGCCCGCGAAGCCGACCAGGGTCATGACGTAGGCCACGGGCATGCGCGTCGTGAACAGGGCCAGCATGGCCACGATGCCGACAATGCCGGCCAGGGTGGGTTCCATCTAGCGGTCCCCCTTGAGCGCCCGCAGCGCGTCGCGCAGCTGGAACAGGGCGAACACCGCGAAGCAGCCCGCCAGGGCGAAAAGCACATAATAAGTGGGCAGGCCCAGGTTCATGGACACCTGGCCGACCGCCCGCTTGTCCAGGCCGTAGGCCCACATCTGCCGCGCGATCTCGCCGAACAGGGCTGCCGAGACAAGACGCGTGCAGAAATCGAGCATCCTGCGGGCGCGCCGTCCCAGCCGCTGGTACACGACCTCCACTCCTATGTGGCTGCCCTGGCTGTGGGCGTAGGGCAGGGAGAAGCCCACGACCAGGGCGGCCAGGATGGAGGTGATCTCCTCGGAGCCGAACAGCGGCGTGTTCATTGCCGCCCGGCCCGCCACATCGAGGCCGGTGACCACGGCCATGCCCATGAGGCATGCCGCGGCCACGACCTTCATGCCGCCCTCAAGGCCGGAAAAGAGCCGGGCCGAGGGCCGGCCGGGGTTCGGAACATGCTCAGTCATCGGGAATCGTCCTTGATGCGTGGTCGAAGTTACGAGCATGGTGCACAAGAGCTGGCAGAAACTGGGCAGGGCTTTGCCCTCCCAGACCCTCCCACCAGGGAAATGATGCCCCTGGACCCCCCATTTCAAATGCAATCTGCTTCAAACCAGAGGCCGGGGAGCTGGCGCCGCCCGGCCTCGCAAGCGTTTGTTACGGAGCGGCTACTGCTGCGCCTTGCGCAAGGCCTGCCTGGCGAAGTTGAGCACGGCCTGGCCGTCGAGGCCCTTGGCCTTGGCCTCCTGGACATACTGGGCCAGCAGCGGCTCGGTGGCCTTGATCCAGCGCTCGGCCTCGCCGTTGTTCAGGGGCAGGACCTTGCCGCCCTTGGACTTGAAGAACTCCATGCCGACCACGTCGCTCGCGTCCCAGGCCTGGGCGTGCTTTTCGGCCCACTCGACGTTGATCGCGGCGATGGCCTGCCGGGCCTTGGGCGAAAGGGATTCCCAGCGTGCCTTGTTCATGACCACGAAGAAGGTCGTGGTGTAGGCCACGGGCTGGGTCTCGGTCATGAAGTGCACGACCTCGGCCATGTTCCAGCCCTTGTTGGTCTCCACCGGGTACATGCCGCCGTTGACCACGCCCTTCTGGATGGCCTGGTAGGAGTCGGGCATGGACATGGCCACGGGCGTGCCGCCCAGGGCCTTGACCAACTGCCCGGAATTGCCGGTGGCGCGCAGCTTGAGCCCCTGCAGGTCCTCGAGCTTGCGGACTTCCTTTTTCGCCGTGTGCAGCAGTCCCGGCCCATGGGCGTGGAAATACATGGGCTGCACGTCATTGAACTCGGCGGGCTTGAAGTGCGCGTAGACTTGATTGGCGACCTGGGTGGCGGCCCAGCCGGACCTGTAGCCCAGGGGCAGGTCCACGGCGGCCATGACCGGGAAGCGCCCGCGGGAATAGCCCAGGACGGAGAAGCCGAGGTCCGACATGCCCTGGACCACGCCGTCGTAGGCCTCTTCGGCCTTGGTCAGGGTGCCGCCGGGGAAGAAGTCGACGGCCACCTCGCCGTTCGTGCGCTTCTCGACCTCCTTGCACCACGCCTCGGCAAGCTGCGACTGCACGTGCGTGGGCGGGAAGAAACAGGAATAGGTCAGGCGCGTCCCGGCCTGGGCAACAGGGGGCAGCGCGGCGCAGAGCGCCATGACGCAAAGAACGCCCAGGGCGGCCAGGGCGGCCAGGGTGGCCAGGGCGGTCGGGCTGGTTCGTTTCATGCCGGTCCTCCGGTCGGTTGAGAGATGGGAGCCTGAGTCGGCGCAAGGCGGCGTACCATGTCCAGGGCCAGGGCCACGGCGGCCTCGCGCACGTCGTGCAGGTCGAGGACCCCGGTCTCAAGGGCATTGTGGACCATGAAGCCCTCGAACAGCGCGGTATTGAGCGCCCCGAGCTTCTCTACGGGAAAGCCGGGCGGGGCAAACGGCCTGATCAGGCGCGCGAAGAGATCCTCGGACAAACGGTGCTGGTCCAGGCGCATGATGCGGCGCAGTTCGGGATCGCGCGCCGCGTGCACGGTGAACTCCAGAAAGACCTTGGCCCAGTTGCGGTCCGCGACCATGTCCTGCAGAAAATCCCAGATGATGCGCATGGCCCCTTCCAGGTCGCCGGCCGTGGCGATGCGCTCGTCCCGGCTGGCGCGGTACTGGGCCAGTTTGCGTTCCACGATCTGCAGGAAGAGCTGGTCCTTGCTCGGCCAGTGGCGATAGAAGCTGCCTTTGGCATAGCCGGCGTGGCGGGTGATCTCGGCTACCGACGTTTCGCGAAAGCCCTTGCGCGCGAAGAGCTCCATGGCCGCGTCCATGAGCTCGACCATGGTCTGGTGAGATTTTTCCTGCTGCTTTGAGCCCATGCGCATGCATCCGCCCGGTGACCGCTGGTCACTCAGTGACCGACGGTCATTTTTATTGCGCAGACATATCCCCTTGGGCCAGGGGCGTCAATTCCTTTGAGATAACGGGGGTAGGGCGAGACGGCCGGCGTGGGGCGTGACGGCCATTGAGGTGACCGGCGTGGGGTGAAACGACCGTTTTATTCCCGCTGCCGACGCTGATGGATGACACGCAGGATCTGCACCTCGCCCTCTCGCACGCGGTAGGCCAGAAAATACGGCAAGCTGGGCAGGACCAGTTCCCTGGTTCCGGGCACTCGCCCGATCCTCCCCCGTTCCGGCGATTGGCCAAGCGTTCCGGCCGCCCCCCAGATGCGGCCGGCCACATCACGGGCCGTGCGCGGATCATCCATGGCGATGAAGGTGGCAATTTCGTCCATGTCGCGCAAGGCCTGACGCAGCCAGCGCACCGGCCTAGCCGGCATTCACGTCCCACTTGGCAAAGGCCTGCTTCACCTCTTCGTCCGAAGCGAAATCCCCGGCATCGGCCTGCCGGACTCCTTCTTCTATGGCGGCAACCTGCCAGCTTTCCTCCTCGACATAGCGCCGGATCGCGTCGGCCACCAGCCACGAGCGGGAGCGGTCCGTAGCCTTGGCCAAGGCCTCGAGCTTGGCTTGGGTTTCGTTATCCAGCCTGGTCGTCACTGTGGGCATAAGCACCTCTATGTATGCAATGTACACATGGCACACAGGTGCGTCAAACCTGGAGATCAGCAGTTCCCAACGGCGCTGCCCACGCGCCCGCGGCAACAAAAAAGCCGCCTCTCGGGCGGCTTTGCTCGTCTCTGCTCGTCTTTGCTGATCGGGGAAGCGCTCTCCAGGTCCGGCCGGGGCTAGGCCAGGCAGCGGTTTTCCTGGTCTCTCGGGCCAGGGCCATGCGCTGCTCTTCGCTGAGGTCGTCCTCGTGGATAAAGGCGCAGTTCCTGAACTCGACCACATTGTCGGGCGTGAACTGGTTGTGCCCTACGCCAGCCCATCCGTCGAAGCGATGAGCTTCACGCCCAGCAGCCCCATGACTCCGCCGGCCAGGCGGTCGATCCAGAGCTTTGCGCGCAGGTAGGCGCAGCGCGGGCCGCTTGCGGACAAGAGCAGGGCCACCACGAAGTACCAGCTGATTTCGATCAGCAGGACGAGCAGCGGCAGCATGAGCGTGACCGTGAGGGACGGATGCTTGGGCAGCAGGGTGGCGAAGATGCTGCCGTAGAACACTGCCGCCTTGGGATTGCTGAGCTGTATGCACAGGGCCGTGCGCAGGGCGCTCCACCATGATCTGTTATTGGCGGCTCCCGTGGGCTGCAGGCACAGGGGCTTTTTGGCCCCGCGCCAGATCGAGATGCCGATGTAGACCAGGTAGGTTCCGCCGGCGAGCTTCAGGGCCACGTACAGCCAGGGAACGCTCTTGAACAGGGCGGTCAGGCCGAGCAGGGCCAGTATGGCCAAGGTGACGGCGCCAAGGCCCATGCCGACTGCGGCGGCGATGCCATTTGCGCGCGACTCGGAGATCGAGATGCGCGCCACGGCCAGGAAGCTAGGTCCTGGGCTCATGGCTGCAAGCAGCACGGCCAACAGAATGCCTGCCAAGGCAAGGATGCTTTCCACGCTGGTCCCTCCCAAAGCGCTTTGTCTGTCTATACGCAGTGACGCCCACTGCGGGCGGCAAGGCGTGAGGTACAATAGAGCATTCTGCTTTTGAAAATGCTCTGCAAGCCGTGCGTCGGCGTAGGCGCAATTCACCTGCGCCGTCAATGCCGGAGCGGGCGTCTTAAAGGCAATCTGCTCTACTGACCAGCTGTTCGACCACCTGCCTGGTGGCCCTGGTCCGATCCTGGCGGTAGGTGAGCCGCGCCTTCTCGGACACCTTCAACTCCTGGCGCTGAGCGGCGTAGTAGCCGCAGGACCGCCCGTAGGCCCAGGCGAACACATCCCGCAGGAGGTCCACCCTTTTCGTCTCGCACACCCCGAGGATGCCGTGGACGCAGGGTGAAATTGTCAGACGAATTGTCAGACGATTTGACAGTTGAATGACAGTGGAATGCCAATGCTCGGCAGCGCCTCAAGTCAGTCCCGCGTCAGCCGCGTCAGGCGCGGCATTCGGAAACGTGTTTTCGATTCCGGGCACTTCTTCTGCGTATAAGTCCGCACGGAGTCAGCATATCGGGTGGCCGCATGGCTTGGGCTGCATGTACAGTGTTAGCATTGCCTGCCAGGGGAGTGGTGAACGGCATTCAGGAGGCAAGCGACAGCTGGCGTATTGGGCAACAGGTGGATCGAAAAACAGCCGGGCAAGCCTCTTCAGGCTGCAAGGCCGGATGGTCTTGGCTGCATCCATGGGCGGCAAATCTCCCAGCAAGATCGCCAATTGGTTTCCGCGCCCACGTGGAGGGACATGGTAGACGGCATTGGGCTGTCGGGTCTGTCTGGTGCATGTGCAATGTTGAACTGATGTCTCTGCACTGCATTCGGCTGGTCAATGCGCTGTATTGTGGCGCGAGTAAAAGTGTGCAGCAGCTGTCGTACGGGCGTTGCTTAGCTTGGTAAAGCATCTGGAATTGTTAACTAAACAATGATCTGCTTTGACAATAAATTTAACAGTCGATATATCCAGATCAAACAGGGAGAATGGCTATGAAACGATATGTGCTGCTGGTCACATCTATGGCCTTGTGCTTTGCTTTGCATGAATCAGCCCTGGCCGAAACACAACAGCTGGGCTTCTATGCCTCGGTAAAGGCCGGTGCGGGCGTCGCGCAGGCGGACGATCTGGATCTCGAAGTTATGGATACCAGTAATACTGTAGATGTCGATGATGAATCTGACGTGGTTCCTGTCGTGGGTCTGGCTTTGGGATGGGACTTCTACAAGTCGTCTGAACTTCCGGTGCGTGTGGAGCTGGAGTACACGCACATGAACGACGCCGACTTCTCATGGCAGGGCGACGTTACCGTGCTCGGGTTTACCACCAACGAGAGGTTTGAGGCCGAGGTGAGCGCGGACGTACTCATGCTCAACGGCTATTACGACTTCCGCAATCGGTCCAGGTTCACGCCCTTCGTACAGGCCGGACTCGGGCTGGCCATCCTAAAGACGGACGTCAAAAGGATCACAGACGGCTTTGATGCAGGTACCGAAAAGGACACGAACGTCAACTTCACGGCCGACATAGGCGCGGGCGTGGGCTTCGCCCTGACGGAGCAGCTGACCCTGGATGCGTCCTACCGCTTCGCCTACCTCGGCCCTGCAGGCGTGGATGTTGAAATAGCTTTTTACAAGGTTGAAGCCGACGTCTGGCGCCACGACATGCTGCTTGGACTCAGATATGCGTTCTAGCCCGACTCCGGATTGCGACACAGCCTAGGCCCGACAGTGTCGGGCCTTTCTTTTTTCCCTCGCCCGCCAGACTCATGCCGCCTTCCCCCACGCTCCGCATGCCTCGCACCCCGCTATCGGCATCATGGGCAGGAAGGGCATTCGCAGTGGCAGGCAGCAGGAGGGAGGGCGCATGAAAGGGGCGAGGAGACGAAATACCCCGTGTCGCCATCCATGCTCGAAGTGCGTTTCATTTGCTCTTTGTTACCGGCAGCCGCTTCGCAACCTCCTCGAGCATCTTCAGGGAATCCTCTTCGCCCTGGGCTTCAAGCTGCGCCCGGCGGCGGGCAGCGAACTGCTCGTACTCGTGATGCGCGTGGAAATCCGCCTCCTCCTTGCTGATCTTCCCGGCATTGCGCAGCACGTCGTATTCGTTGAACTTCAGGAACTCATCGAGCTTGATTTCCCAGTCCTTCAGGAAGACCTGCTTGCGGCGCTTTGCCTGGCCCTCGGCAAAGTCCAGCCACATGACCACGATGCGGTTCAGCTCGGAGATTTCGTCTTCGTGCAGGTAGTTCTTGGCCACGGTGACGTCGGCCTTGCAGACCCTGCTGCCCTTCCAGGTGGTCAGGCCCATGTTGGGTTGCGCGTGGGCGGCGCGCTCGACAATCAGCTCCGCGGCGGTCCGGCCTGTCGCGGCGTGATGCAACTTGTTCTGGATAGTCCTGAAGAAAACCTCCGTTTCCGCGCTCGAGGGCACGTAGTCGCCGGCCAGAGCAAAGATTTCCTTCACCCGCAGATACATGCGACGCTCGCTGGCGCGAATGTCGCGGATGCGCTCGAGCAGCTCATCGAAGTAGTCCGGCACGCCGGAGCCGGGCCTCGGGGGATTCTTCAGGCGCTCGTCATCGAGGGTGAAGCCTTTGACCAGATACTCTTTCAATCGCTCGGTGGCCCAGCGGCGGAACTGGGTTCCGCGAAGGGAACGCACGCGGTAGCCAACGGCAAGGATAGCTTCCAGGCTATAGTGATCAAGGTTGCGGGTGACCTGACGACTGCCCTCCTGTCGAACTATTAGGAATTTCCTAATAGTTGCCTCGGGACGCAACTCCTCGTCCGAATAAAGAGTTTTCAGATGCTCATTGATGGTGGGCACCTTGACCTGAAAGAGTTCCGCCATCAGGGCTTGGGTCAACCACAGCGTGTCATCCTCGAACCGGCACTCCACGCGGGCCTTGCCGTCCTCGGTCTCGTAGAGCAGGAACTCGCCGTTTGGAACAGGGGTGCTTTCGGTCATGATTACAGGCTCCGGATGTTTGTCAGCCGTGGTGCCCTTTGGGTGCGGAAATTATGGAATTCGCCGGTGACGACCAGATCGTAATTGCCCAATGCACATGCGCCGGATCGATATCACCTGAGAACCCTTGTCCTTGTTTGCAGAGTTAATGGCCTACCGTACGGATCGACACAGGGCAAGCCTGGGGCCGCATGGTACATTGGCAGGCTGATTTAAGCCCATCCGGCACTTGCCGTGGAAGCGGGCAGATACATGGACCTGCCTCTACGGAGATTCGCGAAACGCCTGCCGAATACGCCACCGAGACGTGGATGGTATGACGTAGGTGGGTTGTACGGGCGGGTTTCAAACCCGCCCCTACACTGCATATTGACCTTATCCATCCCACGATGCATCTTGCGTGTGCTCCGATATGCCCACAAGGCAACCCGTATGCGGGCCACGCTTTGAATCGTACCCAGGAGAACGCCTTGCCGATCCCAGACTTCCAAACCATCATGCTGCCACTGCTCGAACTGGCCAGTGACGGCAAGGTTCGCTCCATGGCTGAGCACCGCGAAGCCCTTGCCGAGCGTTTCAACCTCACGCCAGCAGAGCGCGAGGAACTCCTGCCCAGCGGGACACAACAGGTCTTTAACAACCGCGTGGCCTGGGCCAGTGTCTACCTGCAGCGGGCCGGGCTGCTTACACGGCCCCGGAGGGGCCACTACCAGATCACCGAGCGCGGCCGGGAAGCCCTCCGGACCAAGCCCCAGCGCATCAACATAGAGTTTCTCCAGCAATACCCGGAATTCAATGCCTTCCGCGAGAAAACCACGGACAAGAAGCCAGTGGAGGAAACCCGGACAGGCGAAACCCCGGAAGAGACCCTGGAGACTGCCTTTCAGCAGATGCGGGGCGGGTTGGCCCTGGAGATTCTTGAGCAGGTCAAATCATGCACGCCGCAGTTCTTCGAGCGACTGGTGGTCGAGCTGCTGGTCGGCATGGGCTACGGCGGCACCATGCATGATGCGGGCATGGCCGTGGGCAAAAGCGGTGACGAGGGCATCGACGGCATCATCAAGGAGGACCGGCTCGGCCTGGACCTGATCTACCTGCAGGCCAAACGCTGGGAGGGCACCGTGGGCAGGCCGGAGGTCCAGAAGTTCGTCGGCGCCCTGCACGGCAAGCATGCCCGCAAGGGCGTGTTCATCACCACAGGCACGTTTGCCCAAGGTGCTGTCGAGTATGCCGCCGGCATCGATTCCAAGGTGGTGCTCATCGATGGCAAGCGCCTTGCGGAGCTGATGATCGAGTTCAATGTGGGCGTGTCGACACGGGCCACGTATCAGGTGAAGCGGATTGACGGGGATTATTTTAATGGGGAGTAGGGAAGGAGGGAGCAACAGGCAGACCATTTTCGTGGCAGCACGAACATGGTCCGGGATCAATTTCCCGACGCCGGGAAATTGATCGGGGCCTTCGGCGGAAACGGGCCAGGATCATGAAAGCGGAGAAAGGAATGAGCGAATTGAAAAAAAACAATCCCGGCCCGGATTACGCGCACCTTCTCGCCGAGGTGAAAGAACGCGTCCGTTCGGCGCAGTACGCGGCGCTGAAAGCGGTCAATACCGAGCTGGTCGGGTTGTACTGGGATATCGGGCGCATGATCGTGGAACGGCAGAGGGATGCCGAACATGGCACAGCCATCGCCGAACAGTTGTCCAATGACCTGCGGACGGAGTTTCCGGGAATCAGCGGTTTTTCCCGGCGCAATGTCTTCTACATGCGGGAGTTTTACCTTCTTTACCGCGACGACAAGCGAGTGCAACCACTGGTTGCACAAATCGGATGGACTCATAACCTGGTGATTTTCCAGCGCTGCAAGGACCCCCTGGAACGTGAATTCTACATCCGCATGACCCGCAAATTCGGCTGGTCCAAGAATGTCCTTATTCACCAGATCGACAACCAGAGCTACGAAAAATCCCTGCTCGGCCAGACCAATTTCGACCAGGCGCTGACGCCCGAGCTGCGCGCCCAGGCCAAGCTGGCGGTGAAGGACGAGTACACTTTCGATTTCCTGGAACTGGGCGAGGAGCACGGCGAACGGGAGCTGGAGCAGGCGCTCATCGCCCGGATCGAAGGCTTCCTGCGGGCCATGGGAGGCATGTTCGCCTTCATGGGCAGTCAGTACCGGCTGGAGGTCGATGGCGAAGAGTTCTTTATCGACCTGCTGCTGTTTCATCGGCGGTTGCGCTGCCTGGTGGCCATCGAGCTGAAAATAGGCAAATTCAGGCCGGAGTTCGTCGGAAAGATGCAGTTTTACCTGACCGCGCTGGACCGGCAGGTCCGGCAGGAGGACGAGAACTCCTCCATCGGCATCATTCTCTGCAAGGAAAAGAGCCGCACCATTGTTGAATATGCCCTGCACGATGCCCGCAAGCCCATCGGCGTGGCGACTTATGAAATCACCAAGACGCTGCCCAAGGAACTGAAAGGACAACTGCCCCAGCCGGAAGAGATCGCAGCCTTGCTGGAGGGGATTGAAGACTGAGCACGCAATCCCTGGAGCCCGGCTGGAAGATGGTCACGTTCGGCGACATCGCGCAGAACGTTGCTGTGCGGGTGGACCCCGCCGATGCCAAAACCGACGTCTATGTCGGGTTGGAGCATCTCGATCCAAGCTCGCTGCACCTGCGCCAGTGGGGTCACCCCTCCGATGTCACCGGGCAAAAATTGGCCTTCAAAAAGGGCGATGTGTTCTTCGGCCGCCGCCGTGCGTATCAGCGCAAGCTCGCCGTGGCGGAGTTCGTCGGCGCCCTGCAAGGCAAGCATGCCCGCAAGGGCGTGTTCATCACCACAGGCACGTTTGCCCAAGGTGCTGTAGAGTATGCCGCCGGCATTGATTCCAAGGTGGTGCTCATCGACGGCAAGCGCCTTGCGGAGCTGATGATCGAGTTCGATGTGGGCGTGTCGACACGGGCCACGTATCAGGTGAAGCGGATTGATAGTGATTACTTTAATGAGGAATAGGGGGGGGGAACGACGAGGTGTGCTTGGCTGGTGGGCAAAAAGGCTAAGGCCAAGAGCGAAGATGGATTGGTATCTAGCCCCAGCTTCATAATCCAAGGTTATTATATCATGTACGCCTTATTTATATTATGAAATAATGTTGATGGGATGGGTAAAACAAAACTGCATTATTTTGTCGGGCTGGTGATGTGTTGAGTCATTAATCCTGACTTTTCCAAGATAAGATTGAACATTGGGCGAAATGGCTCAAAAGAATTTGCGTCAAGCGTTGGTACAACATCTTTGGCAAACTTTACTTTGTGCTTATCTCCTTTGAATTTCACAAGACCTGTTTTAGTATCAACATAAAACCATTGATGTAGTTTACTAACGCTCCAAAAAATGTGCTCTATACAAAAGTAAGGCTTAGGTTTTATCTTTTCAATTGGGTTAGCTTCATCCCAGACCTGAGCTCGTAATTGATTGTTTGGAATTGGCAGAAGAAGCGTATGAGCATTCTTATCCGTGAGTTTTTTGCAAAGTCCCATTTCAATTTCTGTTGTTATATATTCCCCTCCTAGTCCTCTCCAGTCGTCATAAGCATCGTCAAAATCAAAAAGCGCAAAGAAATGTTTATGAGGATATGTATCAAAAATATCTCTACGGCCAAATAGTGATTTAAGGAAGCCTCGGCTAAAAGCATCTTGAACCAGTATCGGTATATCTTCTCTAGGAAAGAGCTTCATGTAGGCTGTGTTTAGAATAAAAACATCAGATAGTCCCTCAACAAATAATATTGGTTTTTGAGAAGATCTGATCACGTTATCGATGAGTAATTTACTTTCGTCCTCTGCGTACTGAATAAAGCTATTTGAAAGCTCATTGATAACTTCCTTCTTTGAGCGTTTGGAACAACATACTTTGGAGTTTTCAATTTGAAAAAGATTAAGGTGAAGTGTCTCAAAACAGCAAAGAGTCGCAGCGCTGTGGCTAGTCATCAGCACGTGGTTGCTTTTAGCGGCTGCCTCCGTAATGCTAAATATCTGTGTTAGGAACTCAAACTGCCATTCAGGATGCAAAAATGCATCTGGTTCATCTAGCAGTGTAATGCAATTACTGTTCTTAAATAATTCGATAATTGAATAGATGTAAACGGATTGAAATTGTCCATCACTAAAGTGAACTATAGATGCATCTAGACCATTGGTTAGTCGGACTGGTACTGAAATCAGTGTCAGCATGCCTAAGGTTTTCAAATTGTCGAACTGGCGAAAAACATCTATTAGATTATCCTTGGCAAATTGTTTTCGAAAGAGCTCAAGGTTTATTGGTATTTGATAGAATCCTTTTGCTTTGTCGTATAAAGTACTATGATTAAACTCACCTTTAACGCAATTGACTAATTTGTCCAAAAAGTGGCGAGTAATGCCTGCGGCGCCCCAGAAATGCGTTGTAGGATCGAAGTCTTCGATTTTGCGGTTCTTTTTTGCAAAAATTGGCCGCTGAAGTACCATAATAACATTAGACGATACATTCTCAATGCCCAGTTTTTTGCAAAGGCACTCTCTTGCTATATTTGTTCCTGGTTGCATCAGAAAAAAAGATAAAAGCATATCTTTATATTCTCGACTAATTCCGATGAAAGGGCGGCTTTCGCTGAATTCAGCATCTTTTATTCGCTTTCTGAATTCTTCTTCATATCTTTTCACTAATTCTGTTATTGTATCATTATGCCCAGAGTAGTAGATTAAGACGTTGTCTGGTAGTGGCGTGTTGCCGATAGTTTTACGTTCGTTGCCATTGATTGTTAATCCGCCATTAGTCCATTCTAAACTAGTCTCTATGTCGTTGATTGTGTAGCTAAGAGTATAATTGAAATCGATGGTTGTTTTACCGTTATCAAATTCATATAGATGCTGAAAAATTTTGATAATAGCTTCAAATAGGTTAGATTTACCGGTTCCATTTTTTCCAACAAAGACATCAATGAAGCTGTTGCTGTCAAAATTTAGAGTGAAATCCGTCAGGTTTTTATACTGGCTGATGTATAATGATTTCAGACGCATGGCATCTTCCTATACCTGTGCCATTACGGCATTGAGCAGTTCGGTCTGTTTACTAGTGGCAGCGTCGATCTGCTGGTCCAGCGAGTCGCACAGGGCCATCAACTGGTCGATCTTCGCGACGATGCGGTGTTGTTCGGGGAGTGGAGGGAGAGGAACAATCGCATCTTGTAGTTTTTTCAAGGTAACACGGGTGATGGCAACCCCCATCATTTCAGCACGCATTTCTTTATAGAAGTATGGTGACCTTAGAGTGAATAAGAGATAACGATTGTCCACCTGCTGAGGTTGCTTCAGCAGCGCAACACTGGAAAGCATAGAAAACGGATCTTTCAGGTTGTTGATAGTGACAACCCCCGTGGTCGCGCCATCTTTAATGTACAAAATATTCCCGTATTCAGGATTGCATCTTGAAAATATTTCCTCATGTATTTCTTTCGTTACATACGTCGCATTGCTAAGAAGCACGCCATCGTCTTTGATGTTCTTTGCAGAAATATATAAGAATTCACCTGTTTCTTTATTTGGCGGTGAATGATGAGTTCCGTCAGTAATTTTTAACATCGCTTCACCCAGCCTCACCCACTCCCAGCCCTGCGGCAGTTGGTAGGGCACTTCCTCTGCCTTAATCGGCGGCAGGGGCTTGGGCTGTTTGATCTTGCCTGCCTTCACCAGCCGCTGTTTTTCAACTTCGATCTCTTTGAGCAGTTCGCTGGCTGGCGGATCGTTGGGGTCCTGAGGGACGAGGCGGCCCATGACGGCGAGTTGGAGAATGGCCTTGCGCAATTCGGCGACGTTCTCCTTGACGGTATAGAGTTCGCCGAAATGCTGTTGGATAAAGCCCCAGGTCGAGCCGTCCGGTGCGTCGAGCAGTTGCTTGATTGCAGTGGCATGGACGGCCAACCTCTTCTCTTCCCTATTTTGGCGCAGCTTTTCCACCTCGTCGCAACGTGCCATCAACTGATCGATCCTGGCGATAATGCGGTGTTGCTCGGGGAGAGGGGGGAGGGCAATCGTTACTTGCTTCACTTTGTCTTGAGAGATGTTCATTTGGCTATCTGCCATGCCCGACTTCATTCTCTCAATTTGATCAGCTCCGTATCCTGTGTTCAAAGCAAGGGCGCAATAAACTGGGAGAATCAGATTTCTATGGATTTTAAGTCGTATAATTTTATCGGAAAGCATTAGCTGTGGGCGGACAGATTTCGCTACGCAGCAGATTCCAACTCGATTCTTGGGACCGGCACGAGTAATCAATATGTCGTCTTCTTCAACTTGAGCATCAGGGCGAGGGGCTAACTTGGCGGGAAGGGCCTTATTTTCATGAGGCCAAAACTGTAAGGTCTGCACAGCTGTCGTTTTAAGTACACCCCATTCACTGTCTTTTGCTGGTTCGTTTTCACATTTTGGGCTCCAGCCAGCATCCATATATGAAATCGCGTTCCCCATACGTACCCACTCCCACCCCTGCGGCAGCTCATAGGGTAATTCCTCCGGCTTTATGGGCGGCAGTAGCGTGGCTTTCTTGATTTTGCCTGTCTTCACCAGCCGCTGTTTTTCCGCTTCGATCTCTTTCAGCAGTTCGCTGGCTAGTGGATCGTTGGGGTTCTGCTCCACCAGCTTGCCCTGGATGGCGAGCTTCAATATCAGCTCGCGCAGCTTGGCGATGCCGTCGGGAGCGGCAAAGGCGGTGTCGAAGTGCTGTTCCAGCAGGTTGCGGGTAGCCTCGGTCATTTCTTGCCTCCCAGGCAGGCCATCAGTTCAGCCTTGAGCGCCTGCTGAGCAGCTTCTAGTTGTTGGACGATCTGCTGGTACTCGGTCATTAGCTCTTCCGGGTCGCGGTGGTTGACCTCCACTTCGTGCGGGTTCTTGCAGTCGAGATTGTAATTGCGCTCGGCCAGTTCTTTGGCCGAGCCTTTCCAGGCGTGTTCTGTGGTCTTACGACCTTTGCGTTCAGCGCCGCCCCACCAGCTTTTTTCCAGATCAAATTCGCCAATGGTCAGCGGGTTACGGCGTGAGTAGGACTTATAGCCATCAGGATAGGGATGTTCGAAGAACCAGACGTCCTTTGTCGGCTCTCCCTTCTCGATGAACAGAATGTTAGTGGCAATGCCGGTATAGGGGCTGAAGACTCCCTTGGGCAGGCGCACGATGGTGTGCAGATTGAATTCTTCCAGCAACTCACGTTTGATATTGGTTTTGGTGCCTTCGCCAAACAGAAATCCGTCAGGCAGCACCACGGCAGCGCGGCCAGTATTGTGCTTCAAAAGATGCATGATCAGCGCCATGAACAGGTCGGCGGTCTCACGGGTCTGGTATTTGCGCGGGAAGTTGTTTTCGATACCGTCTTCTTCCATGCCGCCGAATGGAGGATTGGTGATGATGATGTCCACGCGGTCTCTTGGGCCGTAATCCTTGAGGGGACGGCTAAGGGTATTATCGTGTCGTATGTTGGTAGGGACATCAATATCGTGCAGCATCATATTGGTGACTGCCAACATATGCGGCAGGGATTTTTTTTCCACACCATGGATGCAGGCTTGCAGGGTCCTCAGATCGTCAGGATTTTTGACCTGCTTCTTCAAATGTTCGATAGCGCAGGTGAGAAAGCCGCCAGTACCGCAGGCAGGGTCGAGGATGGATTCACCCAGCTGAGGATTCAGCATATCCACCATGAACTGAGTAACGGCCCGAGGGGTGAAGTATTCGCCTGCGTTTCCAGCGGATTGCAGATCGGCGAGAATCTTCTCGTAAATATCGTTGAATAGGTGGCGGTCCGAGGAGGAGTTAAAGTCCACATCCTCTTCAATGATATTGATTACCTGACGCAGCAGGGTTCCGGACTTCATGTAGTTATAGGCATCTTCAAATACAGCCCCGACCACCTTGCCTTGGGGAGAAATGCCGGCAGCGGTGGCGAGTTTCTTCAGGGCTGGGAACAGGTCGTTGTTGACGAAGTCAATCAGTTCCTCGCCAGTGATGCCCTCTGGATTCTTGGCCCAGTTGGACCAGCGGAAACGGCTCTGCAGTGGAGATTTATACCCCCGCATGGTGAGCTGCCATTCCTGCTCTTTGTCGTCGAATATCTTCAAAAACAGCAGCCAGACCATTTGACTGATACGCTGAGCGTCGCCATCGACGCCGACATCCTTGCGCATGATGTCCTGAATGGATTTGATCAAAGTTGTTATGGACATGGGCTGGTTGTCTCCAATTCCTTATTACGATGCGCTGTAGAGCGCTTGTTCCAGATCGCGCACGGCCTGCTGATACTGACCCAGACCGCCAAAGGCACGGATGATTTCCATGGGCGTGCCTAATGCATTGAATGGCGAGATGGTCAGGATCTGCGTTTCTTCGATGTGCTCGACCCCTTCGTCAGCATACTTATCCAGCAGGGCTTCCAGCACGCGGCGGGCCTGTTCACCATAACGGGTGAAGTAGTTGTTCTTCTTGACCTGTTCGGCTCGCTCTTTGCGGGTGAGAGGCGGCATATCCCAGGCGATGTGACAGATCAAATCGAAAGGATCGCAGTCGCGGCCGATCTCGTCGGCCAAGGCATCGAAGAAGATTCCTTCATTGGCCAGCTCTTCGATGATGGCCTGCTTCTTTTCAGCGCTGCTCCATCGACGAAGAAAGTCATCCAGCGAGGTGAATTCCTTGGCCAGCGTCTTGCGGGTATAATCCTTTAGGGATTCAGTGATCAGCTTGCCGTCGGCGTCGAAATACTGGACTCGCTCTGAGGCCACTTTAACTTCGACGTTGGCGACAACGTAGCGCCGTACCCCCGCATACTCTTCATCAGGACCAGGTTCGGCCATGATCGTCTGACCGCCGTCTCCTCCCGCTTCGGGATAACTGGAGCCTTCTGCGGGGGCGCAGTCTTCACGCATATCCGGTGGTACGGGTGAATCGTCGGGGTGTTCGGGCGTGTAGACCTGCACCGGATCGCCGTCGAAATCAGGGTCCGCAAAGAGTTCGGTAGCCTTTTTGAAATCGATGATGGTGAAGTAGAATTTCTCGTAATCCTCGTTGATACGGGTGCCGCGTCCAATGATCTGCTTGAATTCGGTCATTGACTGGATGCGCTGGTCCAGCACGATCAGTTTGCAAGTTTGGGCATCGACGCCCGTAGTCATCAGCTTGGAGGTGGTAGCAATGACCGGGTACTTACTTTCGGGGAAGATGAAGTTATCAAGCTCGGCCTTGCCCTCATCGTTGTCACCGGTAATACGCATGACGTACTTGCTATTCTGGGCTGCCAGATCGCTATTCTCGTTGACCAGCTGTTGGCGCATGCGCTCAGCGTGGTCGATGTTTTCGCAGAAGACGATGGTCTTATCGAAGCGGTTGGTTTGTCTAAGGAACTCGCTGACTTTTTTGGCCACGAGCCGGGTGCGCTTTTCCAAAACTAGGGTTCTGTCAAAATCCTTCTGGTTGTAAATGCGATCTTCGATTTCGTTACCGTGCTTATCCAGCATACCTGTGTCAGGACGCCAACCGGTCAGGTCCTTATCCAGATCAATGCGTACCACTTTGTATGGGGCAAGGAAGCCGTCATCGATCCCTTGTTTGAGCGAATAGGTGTAGAGGGGCTCGCCAAAGTAATCGATATTGGAAATTTCCTTGGTCTCTTTCGGCGTGGCGGTCAGGCCAATCTGGGTGGCCGAGGAAAAGTATTCGAGGATTTCACGCCAAGCTGAATCGGCGGCAGCACTGCCTCGGTGGCATTCATCAATAATGATCAGATCGAAAAAGTTGGGACTGAATTGTTTGTAGATGTTCCTTTCTTCTTCGGTGCCCGTGACAGCCTGGTAAAGCGATAAGTAGATTTCATAGGATTTGTTGGCCTGCCGCTTCTGGATCTTGGTCATCGCCGAAGCAAACGGCTTGAAATCATTGGTCATGGTCTGGTCGACCAGGATGTTGCGATCGGCTAAAAACAGAATTCTTTTCTTTGCCTTGGCCTTCCAGAGCCTCCAGATGACTTGAAAGGCGGTGAAGGTCTTGCCCGTCCCGGTGGCCATGACCAGTAGGATGCGATTCTGGCCACGCGCGATGGCCTCAATAGTCTTGTTGATGGCCAGTAGCTGATAATAGCGCGGCATCTTATCGCTGCCGTCGCTGAAGTAATCCTGAGTGACCAGACTATTCTGTTCTTCGTTCAGCCCACGTTGCCTTGCCCACCCTTGCCAAAGAGTCTCTGGGCAAGGGAATTCATGCAGGTGGAGCTCTCGTTCGATTATCCCATCCGTTGCGATCTTGTTATGAAATAGAAAACCATCACCATTGGAGCTGAATACGAACGGAACCTGAAGCAGTTCAGCATAATCAAGACCTTGCTGCATGCCGTCGCCTACAGAATGGTTGTTATCCTTTGCTTCAATGATGGCGATCGGGATATTCGGCTTATAGAACAGGACATAGTCTGCGCGCTTGTGCTTGGCGCGAGTATGAAGCTTGCCACGAACAATGACTCTACCTTTGGTCAGAGGGAACTCTTCTCGTATCTGAGCCGCAATATCCCATCCGGCCTGCTCCAGGGCCGGAGTGATGAATTTGGTGCAGATGTCGCGTTCGGATAGCTTTTTTTTATTCACACTGCATATCCTTCTGCCAGAGTATACTTAGCCGGCTGGTCATTATACCCGGCAGTCAGCATCTCTCTATCCCCATGATCTAGGCTCGATTGGCATGAATTCTCTTTGCAGCATATCGCCAGGACTGGCTTAGTTTTTTATGGGGTTGACGGCAAGTTCTTGATTGATGGTGGCATAGCGGTAGCCTGGGCTGAACATTTCCAGCCTTCTCCAGGTCGATCTATTTCTATCCAATCGTCTCCACGGGTGCTGCATTGTCTAACCATGAGGATTGGTTTTTCATGCGAGGGAATGAGTAGCGAAAGCCCCCCACATTCCCCGCATATCCTGCACCCCCTCCTCATCATCTCCGCTCCCTCCGGCTATCCTTCCCAGCCAGTAAGGACCGCAAGGAGCGAGCATGTCCGACATCATTTGCCTTTCCTCTTCCTGCCTTTCTCCTGACTCTTCCTCCCCTCGGAGCCCCCAGCCATGACCGAGGCCGAGATCATCCGCCGCGTGCGCAAGGGCATCCGCGAGCCGAGCCCGCGCCTGGTCAGCGACGAGGACATCCGCGAGGTCATCACCGAGGCGGTGCGTTCCCTGGCCCTGGAAATGATGTTTATCGACCGGCGTTATTTCACGCGCGCCAGGGTCGTGTCCTCGAACACGCACGTGTTCGTCTTTCCCGCGGACGCGCAGTCCATCCTGCGCGTGTGGGCCATGCAGGAGAAGGCCAGGGCCGTGGCCGGGGCGAACGGCGAGGGCGAGCCCATCACGCTGACCATTCCGGGGCACGGCTTTACGGACAACGAGACAGTCGAGGTGCAGGACGTGGGCGGCAACACGGCCGCCAACGGCACCTGGCAGGTCGAGAACGCGACAGCGGACACCTTCGGCCTGCGCGGGGCCGTGGGCAACGCGGCCTACACCGTGGGCGGCAAGGCCTTCCGCTCGCCCAAACGCATTGACCTGTTGCCGGTCGCGCACATCGAGGACACGACCGCTACAGGCCGCTGGCGCTGGTATCCGCGCGGCGACGCGATTGTGCTCGATGCGAACCAGTTCGCCCATGACCTGTACGTCGAGTACCTGCCGACCGTGGAGAGCCTGGCCCTTACCGACATCCCCGGCCTCTACCATCCGGGCATCGCGGGCTACTGCGTATCCGAGCTGCTGGTCATCCCGGCCCAGGACGACCCGGCCTATGCGGACCTGAGCGCCTCCTACAGCCGCAACGCCGAGGTCTGGAACAGGGCGCTGGAGACCCTGCGCACCCATTTCAGGCCCGCGCCGCAGCCGAACATGCCCCGCGACGTCATGGGCTGGGGAGCGGTTTAGATGAGCGTCATCACCCTTGCCGGCTCGCAGACCAGGAGCAGCAGCCTGGCCTCGGACATCATCCGGCGCGTGCGCCAGAAGCTCAACGAATCCTCGGCCCACTTCTGGAGCGACGAGGAGCTGTTGCAGTGGATCAACGAGGGCTGCCTGGACATAGCGGCCAAGACGCTGTGCGTGGGCGCAAGCGAAGAGATCATGCTGGCGGCCGACACGCTTGAGTACGCGCTGACAAGCCCGCACCTGACGGCCATCGCTGCGGTCTACGACAACCGCAAGGGCCTCATGCGCGGCGACCCGCGCCAGGTGGGCCATGTGCGCGACGTAGGCGAGCCCGTGCACTGGTATCCCTGGGACGGCTTTGTCGGGGTCTATCCGGTCCCGGCAGGGGGCTCTCCCGCCATCGGCAGGCGGGTGCGGATCTACCTGGTGGACATGCCGGCCCAGCTCGCGGCTGCGGACCCTATCCCCACCCCGGCCATCTTCGACGGCCCGCTGGTCAACTACGTGTGCGCCGAGGCCTGGTTCAAGGACGACAAGGCCGGCAAGGGCAGCTACCGCCTGAGCCTGTATGAGGGCGTGATCGCTCAGTTCCGGGCCGACTTCGGGGACAGGGGCAGGGACAGGCCGGCCGACCTGGGGAGCAAATAGCATGGCCGAGCAGCTAGCTGGCGGGCCGGGCGGGCCCGTCTTGCCTGACGGGCAGCTCGAAACCGCGCAGTTCACCTTTCACGGCCAGTGGATGCCGGACGAGAACACGGCGCTCATCGGGCTGAAGAATTTCCGCACGCTGCAGAACCTGCGCTACACGAACACATCCATCGAGGGCGTGCAGGGCTATACCAAAATCAACGCGGTTCCCCTGGCCAACACCAGGATCCTCAACGGCGTGCAGCTGGTCACGGACCGCGACGTATCTTCCTGGGTGCTTGTGCAGGCCGAGGACGCTTCGGGCGGCAAGCGGATCTTCGCCAACCGCACGCCCATCCCGGAGCCGGGCGAGTTCGAGGCCGCGGCGCTGTACAGCGAGGCGGACGGCGCTGGGCTGGCCAGGTTCAGCGAGGCTCCGGGCGGCAACATCGCCCTGTGCGACGGCAAGGAAAGTTTGATCTGGGGCGGCGAGGAGATGCGCTGCGCCGGCTTCTTCACGGTCTCGGACGCGGCCGGCGCAAACCCCAAGGACTACAGCGAGGCTGTCAACGACACGCTGGCTACTGCCGGCCACTTCGCACCGATCGGCGCGCAGCGTTTCTTCCTGGCCATGTCCACGCGCCCGCTCAAGGGCATCAACGTCAAGCTGCGCACGACCAACCCGACATCGTCCCTGCTGGCGGCCAAGGTCTGGACCGGCGCCGCGTTTTCGGCCGTGTCCGGCCTGGTGGACAACACGGCCGCTGACGGCAAGGCCCTGGCCCGGGACGGCAAGGTCTGCTTCGATTCGACCGTGAGCACGGCGCGGCCGTACCATTTCCAGGGCCTGTACCTGTACGCCTACCTGTTCGAGCTGTCCGCGGGCTCGGCCGAGATCCACAACGTGAGCCTCGACGCGCCCATGCAGCCCATGGTGGACATCTGGGACGGCGTGTACCGCGAGCCGGTCGTGTTCCAGGCCAGCCGCGCCGGCGTCTACGAGGACTTCACGGCCGAGGTCAACTACGAGTCGAACATCTACGACCCCATTGCGGCCAAGCTTGGCGGGCTGGTCGCCACGGACCATGTAGTGATCATGTTCGAGGAGCGCATGAGCGCGATCAAGTTCAAGCTGATCGCCGGCAAGGTCAACACCACGGCCCTGGCGCTCACGGTCAAATACTGGGACGGCTCGGCCTGGCAAGCGGTGTCCGGCCTGACCGACGGAACCAGGGACAGCGCCGGCAGCAAAAGCGCGAACCAGTCCGGCACCATGTCCTGGCAGGCCCCGGACGAGGGCAGCGAATTCCCCACCACGCTGTTCGGCGTTACCGGCTGGGCCTACAGGCTGTCCTGGTCGAGCACGCTCACGGCCGGCACGGAGCACGACGGAACCCAGGTCGACCTGGTCACCGGCATTCCGGCCCAGGCCAAGGTGCGGGCCTACAAGTTCGCGGCCATGTTCGGCGGGCGGGTCATGCTCTGCGGCCACACCGAGGGCAAGGAGGGCAACCGGGTCGATTTCAGCCTGCCCAACGCGGCCGACGTGTTCAACGGCGAGCTGTCCAGCCAGGGCGGCAAGCAGTCGCTCTATTTCGGCGGCACCACGGACCTCGTGGCCGGCTGCCAGCTCTACAACCGCTTCGGCTCGAACATCTTTTCCATCTTCCTGGCCCTGAAAAAGGGCGAGACCTTCCTGCTGCACGGCGACAACCCCGAGGACTTCAAGATTTACCACGTCAACCCTGCCATCGGCTGCGTGGCCCCGCTCACGCTGGCCACTGCGGACATAGGTTTCGAGGGCGCGGAAGGCGTGACCAGGCAGGTGGCCATCTGGCTCAGCCATGCCGGGCTGGTATCCTTCGACGGCGCGGCCCTGCTGGAGATCAAGGGCATCGGCCGCTACTTCAAGAGCGGACCCTGGCAGGTCAACAGGAGCGCCCTGGAAAATGCCCGCGGCTGGTACGATTCGCAGCACCGCGAATACAACCTGCTTTTGCCCGTGGGTGCCGGTGTGACCGAGTGCAACACCTGGCTGGTCCATGACCTGGAGCGCAAGCGCTGGTTCGAGAAGGTGCCGCCGGCCGGGAAATTCCCGCAGTCGGGCTTCCAGGTCATCGACCAGGCCGGCGTGCGCTGCATCTACGCGGGCCGTCATGACGGCCGCCTCATGCGCCTGGAGGACGGGGCCAGCTGGGACGGTGAAAAGCTGAACCAGATCTGCGAGACCGGCGACGCCTGGCTGGACGACAACATCTTCCACGAGACGCGGGTGCGCAGGCTCAAGCTCATTGCCCGCGCCATCACCGAGCAGCATACCGTGCGCGTGTCGCACCTGGCCAACGCCGTGGTGACCGGCATCGACGTGGCCTTTGCCGACACGGACGACGACCAGTGGACCAATACCGAGGACGAATCCCGGGTGCGCGACATCACCCCGGCCCTGGACCTGTCCCTGGGCCAGGCCAGCGCCGAGATCGTGCAGGCCATCACCAGCACCAATTTTCTCGGCCGCACGCACCGCTTCAGGTTCGAGGTGTCCACCATGAGCCAACACAAGGCCTTCCAGCCCATCGGCTGGGGCTTAGAGCACCGCCGCGAGCGGACAGGAGTCTAGTCCATGGCCAAGCATTACGCGGCAACGAGTCTGACCGGCGGCGGCTCCGGCGCCCTGGACAAGATCAACGGCGCGCTGCTGAGCGACGGCGACACGGCCCGCGTGACCATCAAGGATACGGGCCGGACCTGGTTCTTTCATCTGGACGCCCAGAGCGGCTTGGCCGAGTCGCCCCCGGAGATCATCGCGCCGGACTCGGGCGCCGAGGCCAAGCGCTGGATTCTGTCCAGGCTGGCTGTGGACGCCAGCACGCTGGGCACGGCCGCGGTCAACGACATGGCCAGCAGCGAGGAGGGCCGGGCCGGCCAGGCCTCGGACAAGGTCATGAGCCCGGCCGCGTCCAAGGCGGCCTTTGACTCCTGGGTGGCGGGCAAGACCAGCCTGCCGCGCCAGGCCATCCTGACCGGCAAGGTCGCGGACGGCCTGCCGGCCTTCCTGAGCGTGTCGGGCAACGACGTGCAGGTCCTGGCCAGCGAGGCCGAACCGCTCATCCTCAGCTTCGCGGCCGGCTTCGAGGCCCAGGGCGGCATCGACTATTTCGCCAGGCTCACGGACCACCGGACCATCGCCAACAGCGCCCTGGCCCGTGGCGTGCGCAACTACGTGTTCGCCGAGCGCGACCCGGACACGGGCGCGGTGAGCTGCGGCGTGACCGACGTGCCTCCGGAGTACAACTGGAAGCGGGAGGGCATGGACATCCTCACGGCGCACACGACCTATGCCGGCGCCTACGGGACCATCAGCGCGAGCAGCGAGCACAACGCGACCTGGCCGGCCTGGAAGGCCGTGGACCGGCTGACCAACGTCTCCGGCACGGCCTGGATTACGGTCAGCGGCACGACCACGGGCTGGCTGCGTTACGTGCTGGGCACACCCAAGCCCCTGGCGGGCTACAAGCTGTGCGGTCGCAACTCCGTGCTTGCCGCAAACTCCGAGCCCAAGGACTGGACCGTCAGGGTCGGCGCCGACGCCGTGCCGGACGTGCTGGCGGATACGCGCAGCGGCCAGACAGCCTGGACGGCCAACGAGTACCGGACCTTCATGCTGCCTGCGCCCCTGGTCTGCCAGTCCTTCGAACTGAACATTGCCGCCAACGCCGGCTACACGACCTACACCCAGATCGACGAGTTCGTGCCGCTGTTCAGCGAGGATTTCTTCGACCTGAACAACTACACCATGCACGGCCCGGACGGGAGCCTGCGCCAGCGCGTGTACCTGGGCTTTGCCGACGTGAGCGCGGCAGGCGTGGTCACAACGGCCCGCGGGTACGCCCTGGGGGACTTGGCCGTGCGCAACGTGAACAACGGGGCCAACCTGGCCGCGAACCTGCGCTACGTGGAGGAGAACCCCTTTGGCGCGGGCGCGCCGGTGCAGGTAGGCGTGGACATCTATGTGGCCGGCGACTGGGGCGACCCGCACTGGAACGTCTACTATGAAGGCGGCTGGAGCGTGCGCGGCGTGAAGGCCAGCTCCTTTCGCCAGAACATCCTCGTGGTGGCTGGTCTGTCGGGGCTGTGCCTGGGCGGCGTCTACTCGGGCTCGCCGTTCACCAACGGCACGTCCATCACCTCCGCGCCTGCACGCATCAAGTGCCGGAGGGCCTTCTGATGCCCGTGCCCAGCCATACGCCCAAGGCCTCGGCCTGGCAGACGTTTCTGGCCACGGGCCGGACCGATGTGGCCCCGGCCATCCGCACCAAGTCCGACGGGGACTGCGAGTCGCACGAAGCTGACCGAGGCAGGCCGGAGCCCAGGCGCCGGCCGCACGTATCCGAAGCCCAGCAGCGCGCCCTTGCGCGCGCAAGGGGGAAGTAGCCATGTCCATGGAGAACCCGCGCTATCAGCGGTTGCAGCAGCGTCTGGCCACGCTCCGGCCCGAGCAGCGCGCCATCCTGTCCACGGCGCAGAACGAGCTGACTGGTCAAGTCGCGGAGGACGACGCCCGCAACGAGCTGCAGGGCCGCAAGACGGCCATGCAGGAGCAGGGGCGCGAGCAGGGCCTTGGCCTGCAGCGGGACAGCCTGGCGCTGAACCAGGAGATCAGCCGCGGCCAGCTTGACTTGGGGCGCGACCAATTCAGCGCCGGCAAGAAAGACCTGCGCCGGGCCGAGCTGCTCGGCCTGGCCAACATGGGCATATCAGGAGGCCTCGGCTACCTCGATAAACAGCGGGCAGAGGCCGAGGACGCCAGGGTGGCGGCCAGGGCCAGGAAACTGCTCAGTGCAATGGAGGGATTCTAAATGATTACGCAGGGCGGAGCCGTAACAAACCGGCGCATCCATCAAAGCGAACTTCCGGCCATCCAGGCCAGGGCGCAGCTCCTGCCGTACTACCAGCAGCAGAAGCGCGACCAGGCCTACCAGGACAAGACCTACGAACTGCAACGGCAGGGGCAGGACCAGACTGCCCAACATGCCCGCGAGAGCCTGGACCTGCAGCGCGACCAGGCCGACATGCAGAACAAGCAGGCCGACAAGGCTGCGCGCGCGGCACGTATGCAACTGGGCATGGAGACGGGCCTAGGGATCGGCCGGCTGACGGATGATGGGGGGGCGAGCAACGCAACGACGAGCAGTTCAACGCCGATCAACGCAGGCGCGCTGACGTCCGATGAGGCTACCAGCCAGGCCAACAATCTGGCCGACTCTATCACGAGCCAGGGGGCCGCAAGCGAGCCCGGCTTCTGGGGCAAGACCGGCAACGCTCTGACCAGCGGCAACACCTGGGCCTCGACGGCCTTCGGAGCGTTGGCCGGCCCGGAATTGGGTGATGCTGCCCTGAAGGGTACGGGCATGGGTAAGCGTGAGCGGCGCATGGCTGGAGGTGCATTGGCGGGCGGTGTGGCCGGTTATCTTTCCAGCGGAGGCGACTTTTCCGGCGGCGGAGATCTTTACACGACTGCACTGAGCGCGGGCTTAAGCTCGCTTGGAGGGCTTTTCTAATGGTCCCACGTCCCACAACCGGAGCAAGGGCCCTCGGCCCCATCACGACCAGGTCCGCCCAGGGCATTGCCACGACCGGCCGCTATGCCGCCAATCAGGGCGCGGCCAAGGTCATTTCGCCCTATGATGATCCGTATGCTTACCAGGACTCGTCGCCGCTGCAGGAGCCAGCGCCGGTGCGGACTCCGGTCAGGACGACGCCCGAGCGCGACCCGAATGCGGACGACGGCAGCACCTATGCCCCGGCGAATGTGGACAAGGAAGCCATGCTGAGCCCGGAGACGCAGCAGCAGGTGATTGACGCGGCAAAGGATTTTGTCGGCAACAGGTTCAAGGACGCGGCAATACAAGGCGGGACCGTCAGCACGGCCGCGACCATGGCCGGACTCCCGTCCAACGTCTCAATCGGCGCAGGGTTGGCCACTGGGGCAAATGCCCTTACGAGCCTTAGCCCCATGGGCTTGGCTATCGGCTATGGCCTGCCGGCCCTGAATGAGTTCGCGCCAATGGGCGTGGCTCACCTCAACAGGTCCTGGGACATCGACACATTTGAGGACGAGTTTGGGGTGGAAGTTGGTCCGGATATGGAATTCGACGCGTCAAAACTGTCGCCAGAAAGGCGGCTGGCGGCAGAAGACAGAATGTCCGGCATTAAGGGGACGTTCAATAACCTTAAGCGCCCGCTTACCGAGCAAATTGCCGAAACCGCTCCCGTGCAGGCCGCCAAGCTCTTTGCAAGAGACTGGATCATCAACCCGGTGAACAGGTACCTGATAGACCCGGCACTGGAAGCGGTAGGCCTGCGGGACACGGATGAAGAGAATTCCCAGAAGGTTAGGAACTCCATGGACGCCAGGGCGGCGGCCCAGGCCAGGCGCGAAATTAACCAGTCGCTAGGCTTCGCGCAGCCCATGGACGACCCAGGACTCCAGCAGAGCTTTGATGCGTGGGACACGCCCCAGCACATGCGGATGAGCTTCGATGTCCCGATGGACGCGCCCCAAGACCAGCGCATGAGCTTCGACCGGCCCGCCGAAAGCATCGCCGAGACTGCCATGGATGAGGCGGGCAGATCACCGGACTTTGCACAGTCTGACTACAGCTATAACCCCCAGATGAGCCGCGAGCAGAACATGGAGGCCATGGCGCAGCAGGAGAGGGAGACGGAGGATAAGGCGCAGGAGAGGGAACAGAAGGAAAAGGAGGTAGATAAGTTAAAGGCAAAGGCCAAAGCCAGAACGCCGAACTCGCATGAGATGTCAGGCCTTGGCAGCAAGGGCCATATGTCCACCGGAGGAGGCGCAGACGGCGACGGGCTTGGAGCACAGAAGGGGGCGAGGAGCGGGTCGAACCCTGGCGGCTTTGGGGCAAGCAGCGGCGGCAGCGCCGGGCAAGGCTTCGGCCAGGGCTGGTAGCCCCGTTAGTCTTTTATGACCTTCAAACTGTAAACGGTCGTTATATGGTCAAACTCGGGCGATTCAAAGTCGGCTGCGATCTTGTAGCCGCCCGGCACCCAGGCCCCGAAATAGGAGGTGCGCTCGCCCACGACCTCCCCATTCTTGAGGAGCAGAAGACAGAAGTTCCCGTTACGGGGGGACCAAGCCCCAAGCGGGGCCGCATGCCCAGTCATGGAGTATGTGTTCTCGCCGGTACGCGTGATATTGTACTTGAAGTTGAAGTGCTCAAGGTAGATTTTGGCATATCCAGCCTGCCCAACAGTCAGAGACATGGGCGCGAACTCTATGCCACGCACCTTAACAATCTGCCCAACATACTTCGGCCCGCACGCCGACACAGCAACCATCACCAGCACGAGCAGCAGGGCGAAGCGGATACGCATGGCTTTAGGCTCCTTTCCAAGCCGCATACCATGGTAACAATTGATAATCCAGAGGTACGCTCATGAGCGAGTACGTTCAGCAACTCAACAATATCAGCCAAACCCTGCGCGATGGCATTGGGGCCATAGCCCGTGACCGCCTGAACCGCAGCGTGATGGACCTGGAAGATACCAGGCTCGATTACGGGCTGGCCAAGGACAAGCGCGAGTGGGACGTACGCGCCCCAGGGCTGGAGCTTGAGAGCCAGAAGGCGCAGGGCGAGCTTGATCGGCTGAATGCTCCCGTGCGCTTCACGGACGACGCGCCCACGCCCTGGGCCCAGGAGCACTTCGTATGGCGGCCGGACCCGGAAGCGGCGAAGATGAAGAACACCAGCTTTACGTCTTCACCCGGGGCCATGGGAAACCGCACGGCCAGTCGGGGAGGCTTTGGCGCAGAGGGCGAGCAGGCCTGGCCCGGCGTGCCGGGCGGACAGCCGGGACAGAAGATCGAGCCCATGCTGCTCAGCAAGGTCGAGAGCCTGTACGGGGCCAAGCTCGACACGCGGCAGGGCAGCCCCACGTATGGCATATACATAAAGCCTGACGGGGCACCGCTGACGCACAGGGAGCGGGAAGGCAAGCGCGAGCAACTCACGCGCCTGATCGCCGCGAACACCAGCGCCTACAAGGTCGTGCGTGACCGGGAAGAGGCGCTGGAAGGCGAGATCCAGACTCTCTCGGCCAGGATCGCGCAGGGCAGGGGCGACCCGGCCAAGCTGAAGCAGGAGCTTGCCAGGAAAGAGGCCCAGCTCCGGAAAGTCGGCCAGTGGCGGAACGATCCGAAGGCGCAGATGGCCACCTTGCGCGAACAGTACGACATGTACGTTGCCTGGGGCGACCCCGAGGCCATGAAGGGCGCCGAGCGCGTGGCCGGGCAGATGGAGAAATTGCAGGCCGCCATGGTCGCCGAGGACGAGGCCCTCCAGCGCTGGAGGGTCGAGCAGGCCCGGTCCGCCGGCCCCGGTTCGCGGCCCGTATCAGATGTCGAGCTTGCGGGCGAGGTCCGGCAGGCTCCGCAGTCGCAGGAACAGGGCCAAGTGCAGCCTCCCGTGCAGCCGGCGATGCAATCGGGGCAGGCCAAGCAGCCTCCGGCTTGGATGCCGGCCGGCGCACAGCAGGCCCCCGATGGCCAGTGGTACGTGCAGCATGCAGGCACGGGGCAGTATTTCAGGGTCGACCGCACGGGTTAGAGCATTTTGCTTTTGAAAATGCTCTGCAAGCCATGCCTCGGCATGGCTTGCCGCCGCGCGCAGGCGCAATTCACTTGCGCCGCGGGCGCCGGAGCGGGCGTCTTAAAAGCAATCTGCTCCAGAACCAGAGGAGAACAGCATGAGCAGCACATCCAAGCCGCCTTACGGGCATCGCGGCGGCAAGCCCATTGAAGACGTCCCTCTGCTGTCCGGCGGCAAGCCCATTGAAGACGTCCCTCTGCTGTCCGGCAGCAAGCCCGTGGAAGACGTTCCCGCGCAGTCCGGCGGCACGGCCGCGCTCGGCTACACGCTCACGGCCGTCAACTCCAATCCCTTTGCCGGGCCCAGGCCCTCGGGCCTCAGGCCGCCCGGCGCATTCCTTTCCGCGCCTCCGGAGCCTGTTCCGATCCACAAGCCGAGGCCGGTGGTCCCTGCCCTGTTCGTCGAGGGCGACACGACCCTGAAAGACTACGGACTCCTGTTGGCCATGGGCCTGGACGATTTAGCTCAGTTCGGCGGGCGTAACCTGAAGTGGATGGGCTTTGAGGATGCCGGGCAGGCGGTTGAGGAACTCTATGCCCAGCGCAAGGAGCAGGCCGCCTCCGGGCTGAGCCCGGCCATGCGCAGGGAGATGTCCAAGCAATTTTTGGAGAAGGATGAGGACGCGCCGTTCGGCTACAGGCCAGGCCCCGGAGCCACGTCCGCACCGAAGATCCTGGGCGCGATTGTGCAATCCGCACCGCAGCTCCTGGCTGGCGGGGGCGCCAGCCTGGCGCTCAAGGGGATGCTTATCGCCCGGGGCCTGGGCCCGCGATTGGCCACCCTGATCGGCAGTGCGCTCGGCGAGGGCGTCATGGACGGCGCTTTGGCCAAGAAGAAGACCGAGGATACCATAATGAACGCAGACATCGGATATCTGTCGCTGACGCCGGAGTACCGGGACGAGTACGCCAGGCTCGGCAACCTGCCCGAAGTCGAGCGGCAGCAGGCCGCCAGGCGAGCCGTCGCCACCAAGGCCGGCAACCGGGTCGGGCTGCTGAACGGCGGCATATCGGCCCTGACGGGCGGCATGGCGACCAGTGCGGCGACCCGGCTGACCGCCGGAAAGGCGGGCCAGAGCGCGGGCGGCAAGGTCCTCGGGTACGGCCTGGAAACGCTTCCGCAGCTGCCCAAGGGCGCCAGCGGGCAGTACATGCTCAATCAGGCCGAGCGCCAATACGCCGATCCCGACAAGGACATTTTCGACGGTGTGGGCGAAGCCGCGGCCGAGGGAACCCTTGGCGCAATGACCTGGGGCAGGGCCAGCTTCGAAAGTGGCGGGGCCGGGCGGTCCAGGGCGCAGGCGGGGAAAAAGTCGCCGGCGCAGCCGCAGGCGGTCCAGGTCCGGCCCGGGCAGGCCGAAGCGCAGACGCTTCCGGCCAGGCCGGCGCCGTTCGAAACGAGCGCGTCCCTGACCCCGCAGGCAAAATACAAGGATTTCGCCGGCACAAGGATCGTGCCCGCGCCCACGCATGAGCAGATGCTGTCCGCCTTACGCCGGGACGTGCGCAGCGACGTGGATGCCCTGTTCAGGCAAAACCAGGAGCTCGCTCCGGCGGAGCAGGGCGGCCGGCTCGGCCAGCCTGCACCCTCCCCGTCCGTCCGCCAGCCCGCGGGCTACAGGCTGACCCAGGTCGAGCATGACCCGTTTGCCGAGTGACCGTTACGGGCCGCGGGCTCCGTCGCGGCATGCCCGGGCGCAGGTGGCAAAAGGCCCAGCCGGGACCGGCTCATAGACTTGAGCCTCGGCGTGCGGACTGCGGGACGATGTGCACGTTCAGGACCTTCTCCGCATGGGCCTTGGCCGCCTCAAGGTCGACCTTTCGAAGCATCCGTTCAACTGCGGCCCCCCGGATCACGATGAGGGTCCGGAACACACCGGGTCCTCTTCCTAATAATCGGTGGACACTCGTTGTACATTAAAAGAGATAAAATCGGTCGGCATGTCAGAACTAGAGCATTTTGCTTTTGAAAATGCTCTGCAAGCCATGCGTCGGCATGGCTTGCCGCTAGCTTCGGCGTAGGCGCAATTCACTTGCGCCGTTAACGCCGGAGCGGGCGTCTTAAAAGCAATCTGCGCTAATAATCTTCTCGTTTTATCTATTTAACAAATCCATTCACAAATTCTAGCAGTATAGGAGATAACTCATTTGCATATTGGCTAAAAGTATATGTAATGATTTGAGTTGTTGAATCCCTGTCAATATAGACGTGGTAGTAGTAGGTAAAGCCTATGTCATGTACTTTTGCTTCAATTCTGAAGAATTCGAACATTTTCCCATTTACCTTACGCATTTCTTTTTGGGTCATTCGTGCTGATGCATCAACTTTTTTAGTATAGAATAAAACAGCATCATTAACTGCAGCGTACGTGAGTTGGATTGGCTCAGAAGTGATCAAGGCATAAACTTTTCCGTTGGCATGATTGAACATATAATCCTGGTCACGGTTGGCTGTATGCTCTGCTGGGTACCATTTTGCATTATCGTAGTACATTTTGTACTTGACTTGCTTTCCTTTAACAAATGCCTTCGGGGAACCTTCTGTGGATAAATATGACCATTGGCCGTTGTTGTGCAGGAGTACAGTCTTGCCATCTTCTGAATATGCCTTCATGTCGGCATGGGCAGTCATCTGGAAAGAGAGTATTGCAACGAAAAACAAGAACGCTACAAAACGGCGCATAGAATTTCCCCCTGTGGTTTATGTATTGTCAGCATCTTTTGCAAGCTTGCAAATAATGTCAAGGCAAATTGCGACGAACGTCTTCGGGGGTATCTATGTGAATTTCAGTTATCACGGTTGCTCAAGGTGCGGTTTCATCGGCCGCTACCTGGTGTGCGGGCCAGGAAGTAGCAACCGCATTGATTGCCCCGTCGCATTCGCCACGTCCCCCACACGTGGTCCCTGGAGCAGGTTGCACATGAGCCGGCGGTTACTAGAGCATTTTGCTTTTGAAAATGCTCTGGATGTCGGCGCCGAGGATGCTCTGCATTTCGGAGTACAGCGGGTCCAGCCTGTGGCCGAACTCGATATGGGATCAGTTTTATGTAGTGAGGTCATAAGGGCAAAGGCCCGGCGCGAGCCGGGCATCCAATAAAGGAGTGAGCCTGACATTGGGATTCACTCCAAATAAGCGGCGAACCATATTTCGACTATGTATTTCCAGGTGAGCTAGAAGGACCGCAGAATCAACCGGTTACACGAAAGATCTTTGACAAACCTATTCAAAAACTGTAGGCGGTTTTTAAAAAATACCATTCTATTAACGGAAAACTGTGCAGGCTTGTAGAAAATGTAATATCAGCTTATAGAATAGGCATTCAAGACATCAATCCTGCGGCTATTCTTTAGTTTGACTCGGCATGGATTTTTTCGCCTGATAGGTGGCGACAAACCAAATGCTTGTTGAAGTTTCAGCAATATACATCACTAAGCTAGTGAGCAGAAGACTGCAGAGCTGTAAACCTTAATCGTTCAGTTTTGGCTGTTGGACTTCAAGCTTTTATTATGGGAGTGGCAATATAGCGAGCATGCTATATATTGATAAACGTTATCTTAAATGTATGACAATGGATAATCTTCGGAGGTGTGCTTTGCTGCGAGTAGTAGTGTCACTCTTTGCAGTTATGCTTCTTGTCTCCGGGTGTGCCACTACGGAGCGCCCGAAAGCAAAGCGTGTGGAGGGAGCTCCGGCCGCTGTAAGTCCTACGGTGGAGCAGGCCGCCACATTCGACAAGAGAGGAGTGAAACGCAAGGTGGCCATCGGTCGTTTCACCAACGAGAGTAAATACGGGCAGAGTTTCTTCCTCGATAAGGAGTCCAAGGATCGCCTGGGCAAGCAGGCCGTGGACATACTGTCGACAAAGTTGGTGGCCACGGAAAAGTTTATTCTCATCGAGCGCGCTGATCTCGATAAAATTCAGAAGGAGCTTGGGATCGGAGGTAAGGGTGAGTACCGCAACATGGCAGACTACCTGATCCTCGGATCCGTCACCGAATTCGGCCGCAAGGACGTAGGCGACGTAGGCGTGTTTAGTCGTACCAAGCGGCAGATGGCTTTTGCCAAAGTTCATATCCGCCTCGTCGAAGTGTCTACCGGGCAAATTGTCTACTCCGAGGAAGGCAGTGGTGAGGTCTATTCCGAGGCTGGCAGTGTATTTGGGGTGGGGACCCGTGCCGGATATGATACGACCCTAAATGATAAAGCTATCGAGGCCGCCATCACCAATGTCGCCTCAAATATCATCGAGAACCTGCTGGAACGCCCCTGGAAGGGATACATCCTCGCCCGTAACGCGGGGCAGTACCTCATTTCAGGAGGCAAGACCCAAAATATCAAGGCTGGCGACGTATTCGAGGTTGTGGCCGAAGGCCAGAAGGTTCGTAACCCTCAAACCAATGCAGTGATCACGTTGCCCGGCGAAGTCATAGGGCGCCTTCGCGTGACCGCGACCTTTGGCGAGACAGCAGAGAACGAAGTCTCGGCATGCGAGCTCCTCAATGGCTCGCTGACGACGTGGGATGCGACGCAGAACTACGAGAAACTCTTTATACGTGAAGCGCGCTAGGGAGTGAGCATGCTCAAAACCTCGTTACGAATAATCTTTGTTTTTGCATTTCTCACGATACTCGTGGGATGCGCCGCTCGAGAAGGCGTGGTGCAGGTCGATAGCAAGGCCTATTTCTGGTTCACCGGCAATACCATGGGGGCCGTGGCGCGCCTGAACGACCTTGCCCCCATCACACTCGGCAGGGCGAGCGGAGCAAAGGATTGGACCACTACCCCGAAGACCAAAGACACGATCTATGAGGTAGCACCTGGCCGCTACACGGTGATCGTCGAGCGGGATGGTGCCGTAGTCGTAAATCGCACCGTACTCGTAGGCTCCGGTATGACCAAGGAGATCACTGTACCATGAGTAAACTGAAACTCTTTTCCGCGATCATTCTTCTCATGGTGCTTGCTTGTGGCGGATGTGCAAACCAGAACAGGCACTACTACATGGGCGAATACTCCTCCACTCTCTATGCCTGTCGCAAGAACCCGACTCCCGAGGAGCAGGCGAAGCACGTCCAGGAACTTCAGAACATTATCGCGAAATCGGAACAGCGTAACCTGCGCGTACCCCCCGGCATCTATGCCGAACTTGGCTATATCCACCTTAAAGCCGGAGAAATGGCGGAAGCCCGTAACTACTTCGAGGCGGAAAATCGCCTCTACCCGGAATCCAAGGTGTTTACTACAAATCTTCTGGCCTGGGCCGAGGATACACTAGGTAAGCCTAAAGAAAAGGAAGCTCCGGCAGTTAAGGGAGTGATCACTCCGGTCGATGCCATCGTGGAGAATCCTGGTCTTAGGGCCGGAGAGGGGGTGGTTTATGAATAGGTGGCCGAATATCTTGGTCATGTTCATTGCCCTCGCCATACTCGGCGGGTGCGCAAGGCAGGCAACAAAGGCGGAACTCTTTCCGCTCATGTACGAGCAAAAGCCGCGCAGCATCGTAATACTGCCGCCCATTAACGAGTCGACGGCGGCAGACGCCCCGACATACTATTCGACGACCGTCCAGGAGCCGCTCGTATATACCGGGTTCTACGTGCTGCCCTACGAAATATCGACTGATATCCTGCACAACGAAGGCATCACCGACGGTGAGCAACTCTATGATATGCCGCTAAACATGTTCAAGGAGTACTTCGGCGCTGATGCGGTTCTGTTCACCAGAATCAAGAAGTGGGACACAGCCTACCTGGTCATCGCTTCGACATTAACCGTCGAAGTAGAGTGCGAACTCAAGTCTTCGATCAGCGGGGAAAAGCTCTGGAATTACTCTGGAACCGTGGTGATCGACCTTTCGGGGGGAAGCTACGGCGGAGATCCCCTCAGCCTTATCGTGAAGGTCGTGGCGACGGCCGTGAGCACCGCTGTCGCCGACTATGTGCCCTATGCCAGGCAGGCCAACTACATGGCTCTCTCTGCCATGCCTTACGGGCCTTACCATCCGAAATACGAGAAGGATGCAGGAGAGAAGATTTTCATACAGGACAGTCACAAGAAAAAGTAGGTTGGTCGTGTGCCTGGTGCAGCGGGCAGGGCCTTATCTGAGTCCCTACCCGCTGCACCAGGGGAATACATTAGAGCATTTTGCTTTTGAAAATGCTCTGCAAGCCGTGCGTCGGCATGGCTTGCCGCCGCGCGCAGGCGCAATTCATTTGCGCCGTCGGCGCCGGAGCGGACGTCTCAAAGGCAATCTGCTCTAAACGACGTCGCAGGCTTCCCTCAGAAATCAAAAACGGCCCGCAAGCTGAAAGCCTGCGGGCCGTTGGCAATTCGTGGTCGGGGCGGAGAGATTTGAACTCCCGGCATCCTGCTCCCAAAGAAGAAGCACTCCCATACGCCCATTGAAATTACTAGCAATTCCGTTATGCGGGTTTGCGAAAAGCACCCTCAGAGGCCACTAGATTGCCCCCTTGTATGTCCCCCTGTATGCCCTTGCGTATGCCCCGCTAATCCTTGTCAGCTATTATGCCGAGGCGTGGTCGAGTGCGGATGGCGCGTCCCATCTCGCCCTGCAGGAGATGGTAGTAGTTCTGCTGGGTTGTCGTGATGGTGGAGTGCCCGAGAATTCTGGAGACGGCGGCCAGGTCCGCGCCGCCGGCGAGCATTGATGACGCGAAGAGGTGGCGAATGTCATACATCCGCACCTTGTATTTGATCCCCGCCTTTTCGGCCGCTCTATGCAAGGCCTTTTGCAAGCGTCCGATCCGTCGCCCCTGATACTCGATGACGTAATCACTCTGAGCCTTCTGGCGCATCACGGCCAGCCTGTCCCGGAACTCCGGGGTTATGGGGATGATGCGATTGGAACCAAGCGTCTTGGTTCCCCGGACATGGACATGGCATGCCACGAAATCAATGTCGGACCAGCGAAGGGCGAATAACTCCGAAGGACCAGGGCGGGTGCCCAGTTCCCACTCGACCTCAATGGCCCAGGCCAGGTGTGGCATAGCGCAGGCCAAGAGGCGGCCGAGGTCCTCAACGGTGAGGTGCAGATCTCGCCGGCGCTCTCTTGTCTTGCGCCATTTGGCCAGGGGGTTGTTTGCAGTGAGGCCGTGCTCAATGCCGAAACGGAACAGAGCCTTGAGATAGCCAAGATAGCGCTGTCGGGTCGCCAGTGTACGCTTGCCCCATTGGGCCTCCATGAAGCCGATGACATCCGGGTAGGTAATGGCATCCACCGGCTTATAGGTAAGCGCTGGGAGGACGTAGTTGTTCAGTAGGCGAGTGACCTCTTGAAGCCACCTCTGTGATGCGCCGCGCGTTTTTCGTTCGGTTATGTAGATCTGCGCCAAGGCATCCAGGTGCATGCGCTCCTTGCCGACCACCAGCGGCTGCTTGCCTTGCGTCTTGATGAGTTTGATTTCAGCATCCCGTGTCCTGGCCTTCTGCTCGCCGTCCGACCCAACACCAAAATATTCCCGGCGAGGGATCTTCTCGCCGGGAACCCGGTACTGCACAAACCACGTGCCGTTCTTTTTCTGGTGGACGCTCATAATGTAACGGGAGTGAAACCCTCACGATACGGCGTGACAATGCGAGTAGGGGACCTGAATATGTTGGGGTCTTCCATGAACGCATCAAGATCCGCCTTGCGGAAGCGGTTCAGCTTCGGTCCGTACTTGGGGATTTGCCCTTTTAGGACGTAGTCGCGGAAGGCGGTCTTGCCAAATCCAACATAGGCCGCGGCCTGCTTGAAGTTGAAATAGCCCGGCTCGACCTCACGCATGGCCTGTCTCCGTGCGCTCCACCTCCCTGGCCAGCTCCGGATGGCGCAAGGCGCGCTCCATAGCGTTGGCCAGGCCGACGCCGAAGACAAGCCCCGTGGCGTATCCTCCCGCGCGGCGTGGGACCAGGAAGCGGATGAAAATGCCCTCGGCGACCGAAGGGCAACGGGCTTGGCATTGGTCCAAAGCCATGGCCACGACATCGCAAATGTCTCCGGTGACGTGCAGCTCTCGCTTGAGCATGTCCGTCGTCACGCCTATCCAATCCATGGTCGCGGCGATCTCTTCGATATCCAGATCCGCGAGGAGTGCGGACAAAGCCAAGCCTGGGACGTTGGGGCTGATGACGGCCGCCGACATGACGGACGTCACGATGATGTTGTGCGCGTGCAGCTCTGCGGGAAGGGTGTTTTGCGGGCGAAACAGATCGACCTGCTTGAGGGACGAAGCCATAGGCACCTCCTGGTTGAAGGGCCATGGTAGGGATTTTTACCCTTTTATTCAATCCTGAATGGTCGCAAAATACCCGCTATGCCTCGGAGGGGTCCTCCGTGAGCATGCCCCTGTTCTTGGCGGCTTGGGATAAGTTCCAAACCAGGCTCGGGAAGTCTGTGCCCAAGGCCTCGGCCATGCGATAGGCCTCGCCCAGGGTGACCTTGCGCGCCGGGCGCTGCTCCGATCCCCGACAGCTCCGCCAAAGCCTGGCGCCGGCCGTCTCGCCAAATACGCGCCGTCCGAATTCCGAATGGGGCATGCCAAGATCCTCGACCCGCTCCGCGATGAGGGTGACGAAAGCCCGCTCGAAAATATCTGCTTTGTTCATCGCATTTATATATGGGACGTTTTGCCCTAGGCGCAAGTCAAAAAACCCCCTTGACCAATGCGGGGAATTTACCCTATGACTTTCGCATGAACAGAGCGACACAATTTCACCTCCAGCGGCTTGTCCGGTTGTACGGCTCTTGGAGCCAGGTCGCCAGGTCTCTTGGCCTGGATATCCGCAACCTGCGTCGTAATCGGCGCGTTCTCAGACCTCCAACCAAGCGCTTGCTGGACATGGCCGGCAAGCGCCTCATTCTGCGTCAGCTCCTGCACGAGCTGACCCGCTCCGGAGCAGTAACGCCAGCGCAGCTCCGGGGAGCCTGGGAACAGGTCTCCCGAAGAAACGACCCTAGCAACTAGCCAGACAGTCTTCCACGCCTGTGGCACCGAAAAGGAGCGGACACAATGACCGATCTCGACGCACGTCCTTTGCACCATCTCGATGCGATAGACGCATTCAAGCTCGCAGTGCAGCAAAGCGGCAAGGGGCTTCCTGACATCGCCAAGGGCATGGGCTGGTCGCATTCGTTGGCGCGGCGGGTCTTCTCAGCCGAAAAGTTCTTCCCATCCTATCCCGACCTTCCAAAGTTCTGCGCTGTTGTCGGTAACCTCACCATCATCCATTGGTTGCTTTCCAAGGCGACATTCTACGGCATTGACGAAGCGCGCCAGGACCTGGACTGCAACGCGCTCCTGCGGCGGGTGAACGACATCTTCGCCGAGGTCGGGGATGTCGCGGAAGAGGCGCGCAAATCCGTGGCCGACAACAGGCTTGAGACCATGGAGTTGCGCCGCCTCATCCAGGAGCTTTCGGACGTGCTGCAGCGGGGCATGGCCCTTGTCGGCGATCTTCGGGAAATGGAACGAGCCCATGCCTAGGGCCATGGGCTTGGCGCTAGGGCGGGAGGAGAGCAATGCAGTATAGCGACATCACTCCAGACGAGATTGTCCGCGCGTTATTGGCCGAGCCGAGCTATCAGTTCCAGCGGAACGGCGAGTACCTGCGCAAGGGGATCTGCCCTGGATGCGGCAAGCGGACCGTGTACGTCGGCATCAAGCATCCGTGGGTACTGCGTTGCGAGCGCCTCAACAAATGCGGCTTCGAGGAAACCACGCGCCAGGCTCTGCCTTCCATCTTCGCTGACTTCGCCAAGCGTTACCCGCCCACGCAGGAAAATCGAGACGCCACGGCGGACGCCTACTTGGCCCTGGACCGGGGCTTCGACCTGTCCAAGATCCGGGGCTGGTACGAGCAGGCCGCCTACCAGATTCCCAACACCACCGAGTATATTCCCACCGTGCGCTTCTACATCGATGAGATGCGCACGCGCTGGTGGGAGCGCTTCCTCGGGCGTAATGGCAAGGACGGGCAGAAGGCGCACTTCGGCGGCCAGCGCAAGGAGGACGGCACGCTGTTCCAGGGCGATTCCTGGGCGCCTCCCGGCCAGGAGCTTGCGGACGGCGAGCGCTGCTTCATCGTGGAGGGCATCTTCCACGCCATCGCCCTGCACCACTGCGGCATAAAGGCCGTGGCCGCCTTCTCCTGTAATCACTTCCCGAGCCAGATCGTAGAGCAGCACAAAGGGAAAGGAATTCGCTGGGTCGTGGCCCTGGACTCAGACAAGGCCGGAACGGGCTGGGCCAAGAAGCATCACAAGCGGCTCAAGGAAATGAACGAGCTGGCCAGCGTCTGCCTGCCGCCGGAAGGCAAGGATTGGGACGATCTCTACCGCGCCGGCCGCATCGACAAGGATTCCATCGGCACCTGGCTTTATCATGGCCGGCTCATGCTGGCCGAGTCGGTGGAGGAAAAGGCCTACCACTACTACGTGCGCAACCGGCGCATGTCCTTCATCATCGACTTCGGCAACGCCCTGTATTCCATCAAGCTCGAGTCAGCCTTCGAGAAGGATCTCGCCGTGGCCTCGGCCGAGCACGCCGGCGAAAGCGAGCCCCAGGAGCAAGGCAAAGGCAAGAAGAAGGGGCAGGGCAAGGCCCAGGAAGACGAAGAGCGCGCTAGCCCCATCGAGGACGTGCTCAACTCGCCTGTAGGACGCCAGCTCTTTGCCAGCGCCTGCTGCATCGACCAGATTTCCAACGTCCGGCCGCAGTTCCTGTACATGGAGCGCGACGACATCATGGACGAGCAGCGCTATATGTTCAGCATCGCTTACGCCAACGGCCAGGCCGATGACCTCATCGCCATGGAGGGCTCGGCCATCACCAGCCCGGACGCCTTCCACAAGGCACTGCTCAACCGTTCCCGGGGCGGCACCTTCGACGGCGACATGCGCCAGCTCAAGATCCTGCGCGATCGTTGGCTCAATTCGCGCCTGACCACGGTCAGCGCCTTGCCCTTCGTGGGCTATGACCGGGAGTGCAAGGCCTGGATCTTCCAGGATCACGCCTGGCACAACGGCCGTCGAATCCCGCTCAACAAGCACGGCTATTTCGACATCGGCCGCAAAGGCATCAAGACCGTCCTCAATGGCGTCTACATCCACACGGACGGCAAGTTCGATCCAAGCTGGATCAAGAATTTCGCCACGGCCTTTCACTGGCAGGGGATGGCCACGCTGGCCTTCTGGCTGGGCTCGCTGTTCGTCCAGCAGATCCGGGCCGTCCATAAGACGTTTCCCTTCCTGGAGCTCACCGGCGAGCCTGGCGCCGGCAAGTCCACTATCCTGGAGTTCTTGTGGAAGTGCGTCGGCCGCGAGGATTATGAAGGCCTCGATTTGCTCAAAGCCACGGTGGCCGGTCGGCGTCGCGCCTTTTCGCAAGTCAGCAATCTGCCCGTGGTCATCATCGAATCAGACCGCGACAACGGGGACAAGGACACCATCAAGCAGAAGCAGTTCGGCTTTGATGAGGTGAAGCCGTTCTACAACGGCCGCGGCACCGGTACCTTGGGCGTAGCCAGGCGCTCCAACGACGTGGACGAGCCCCAATTCCAGGCCTCCTTGCTCATCTCACAGAATGCGGAAGTGGACGGCTCCGAGGCGCTTCTGCAGCGAATCGTCCACTGCCACGCAGACAAGCGGCACCACAAGAACGGCACCAGGGAGATCGCCCGCTGGTTCGAGCGCCAGACATCGGCGGACGTGGGGGGATTCCTGGGCGCGGCCCTTTCGCAGGAACGTCAGATCCTGGAGGCCTATCAGCAGGCCTTTGAAACGCTGGAAGCGCAGTACACCGGCATCAAGAACGAGCGCGTGCTCAAGAACCACGCGCAGATCGCCGCCTGCGGCCATGCCCTCAAGGTCATCTTCGGCGATGCCATGACCGACTACCTGACCGAAGGCCTGACCGAATACCTGCTCATCCGGGCCAAGACGCGCGAGCAGCGCTTGGCAACCGACCATCCTGTAGTGGAGCAGTTCTGGGAAACCTACGATTACTTGAACAGCAAAATGGCCGGCGGAGCCTTCGACAATGATCCGCTCAACCATGAGAGCAAGCCTGGGCTCATCGCCATCAACTTCAACCAGTACATCGAGGCCTGCCGCAACCATGGCCAGTTGACGCCGGATCTTCAGATGTTGCGGAAGCTGCTTCCTGGAAGCAATGCCCGCCGCTTTGTGGCTTCAAATCGCTGCGTGTACTCGAAGCATGCAAAGAAAACCATGAAGTGCTGGCTATTCCACGATCAAAACGCCCCCAAACAGGAGGATTGAAATGTCCGTTGATGAATCGTTTCCCCCAATGACTCCAGCCGTGATCACAGTGCAGAAGCTACAGGATCTGGTGGCCATCTGGGCCATGCTTGCTGGTATGCCCCGCGCGGCGCTCCTGGAGCAGCTCAAGGCCAGGCATGACATCAGCGACATCGAGACAGCTGTTCCGGAAGCACTGCAGGCTGCCGGGGTGTACGTGCTGCGCCAGAACGACGCATTGCTCCTCAAGGGCCGACAGGTGAGCCGCGATGCAGTGCGGGAGTACCAGACCTATATGCAGGGCGAGCCCGAGGAGCCGGAAGCGGTAACGGCCTTTTGGCAACAGTATGAACAACTTAATGCCAAGCTTGGGCCGAACGGAGAACGGGGTTGGCTCAATCATTCCAAGAATCCTGGGCAAATCGCCATCAACTTTAACCAGTTCATCGAAGCTTGCCGCCGCCATTGCCAGTTGGCGCCGGACATGCCTTCGCTCCGGAAGCAGCTTCCAGAGAGCTATCCCCGGCGTTTTGTCGCCGCCAATCGCGGCGTGTATTCGAAGCACGCCAAGAAGAACATGCGTTGCTGGGTGTTCCAACTACCTTCATGAGGGAAGTCATTGGAGTAGCCCCTATTCTGGAAGGCCTCATGCATTTTGCTGGGGCCTTCCTTTTTGTGGCCACAGCCCACTCGTCCGGCAGTGCCTCCATACGCACGCGCATCACACGCACGCGCGTGCGCGTTGACGCTCGGAAAATTTTCCAGCGAAGGGGGGCATCGGGTTGGGGTGTGGACGGTTAACATATTGAAAATACATAATTTTTGAGTTTAATAGAGGGTTTGAGAGAGGTTTAAACCAAACCTCATTTTTAAACCACCTCTAAACTGCTTTGAGTTTCACAACTGCTCTAGATAATTGAACAAAAAATAGTGGGAAAAATGACTAAACCTCTGTCTGGTGGCAATAAATATACTATTAAATCAATAAGATAACTGTAGGCCAGAAAGCCTTTAAACCGCTTACACCGGTTACCGACGACCCACCCCTTCCCGCCTATTTGGACCCTGTTTTGCCCATCTTAATGCGCATAGTGCGCATCGCTCATTGACGTCTATGCGCATTATGCGTATTAGGAACCCATGTCGAGCAGGGAAGTGATCAAGAAGCTGGAAGAGGCCGGATTTCAGACGGTCGGCAAGCGCGGCAGTCACCAGAAGATGCGGCACCCGGATGGGAGGACAACCATCGTTCCCCACCCCAAGAAGGATCTCCCGCTTGGCACCCTGCGAAGCATCGAAAGGCAATCGAAGGTATCACTCTAAGCGGAGGGGATTTTCCTCCCAAAAGAGGTAAGCATATGTTGTATCCCATCATCATTCATAAGGACGAGGGCACGGCCTACGGCATTACAGTCCCCGACTTTCCAGGCTGCTACACTGCCGGCGATACGCTGGAAGAGGCGCTCGGCAACGTGCAGGAGGCCATCGAACTTTTCATGGAAGGGGAGGAGATGGCTCCTCCGGCCGCTTCTCAGTTGGAAGACGTGCTGACCTCGGAGGACGCCCAGGGCGGGGCGGTGCTTCTGGTGGACGTTGATATGTCCTTCTTGGAAAAGAAGGCCGTGCCCGTGAACATCACCATGCCCGTATATGTCCGCAATACCATTGATCGCGCGGCCAAGGCGCGGGGCATGAGCCGTTCCGCTTTTATCGTGGAAAGCGCCCTGCGTGCCGCTGGCCGTCCTGGCGGACGTGCTGGAGGCGAGAATAACACCGGAGCACGTAGCGCATAACGCCAAGCCGGTTAGCCCATCAACAGCGGCCCGCCTCTGATAAAGAGGCGGGCCGCTTGCGTTCTCACATCAAGAGATACTTGCTATCGTAGTCACGATGGGGCACATAACCCCAACGACAAAAAAATAGGGAGACATGCATGAACACCTCCCTGGATTTAGCGCAATGATCCGGGATGGCTCTATCCAGGTGCGTACACTGGATGAACTTATCCGTGTTTGCGACGATTTGGTTGCCTTATCAAATTGATTTAGTTGTGCTTCGATCTCGAAATGACAGGAGTAACGGCATGCATTTCACGAACTTGAAGATTGAGAGGCTCATAGTTCATGAGGTGTTTGAGCGGAAGACAAAAGATGAGTGCATTCCTCCTCGGTATGGAAATATGTTGATATCGCTTACCCCAGCAGCAATGCAAGCAATTGAAGACCGTATTGCTGATGCTATGGGTCGTTCATCTCAATGTGTGGAAATGCGGATTAACAAAATACATGACGAGAGCTTGCTAGGAGTTTGCAGGCGTTTGTTGGTTGCTACGAATGGTGATTTTGTTCCAGAATCAGCAAGGGTAGCCGACTTGTTGGCGGATGCTCAGAAGGCAACAAACATTCCGGGTGGCATTATCGTGGTCATCACTGGCACGGTTGGCAATCCAGGAAGGAAAGCGCTCATAGTAATAAAGGCGGAAGCTCAAGATGGTTTCTCGCGGATAAAGCAGAGCGATGGCTCAATCAATCTCCATTTCCTTGAAGAATTGTTCCTTACTCCCAAGGCAAGATTGTATAAGATAGGAGCTTTTGTGGAAAATGGGGATCAATCTTCAGGAGATAATTTAGCAGATAGCTATAAGGCTTTCGTTTTTGATCACAACATGACATCGAAGGATCGCGATAAGGCCGCTGTGTATTTTTATGATGGCTTTCTTGGCTGTGCTTTCCTTCAATCCTGTGCAAGAACTACGAAAGAATTCTATAGTTATACGTCAAAGTTTATTGATTCCCTCGATGTGCCAGAGGAGCAGAAAGTAGAATATAAGACGGCCTTGTACGTTTATTTAAAAACAGATAGGGCAGCAAAAATTCAAGTTGACACGTTTGCCAGTAGTTATCTTGGAGAGCCAAGGCTTCAGGATGCTTATAGAAGCCACATGATGGATAAAGGATTTCCCATGACAGCGGTGGCAAAGGATTTGTCGGACATACAGTCTCATCTAAAGCAGCGTAGACTGCGATTTCGCTCAAATATCAGGCTTACTGCCCCTGCGGATAGTTTTAAGGAGTTGGTCACTGTTGAGGTCATCGATGCGCCTGATGGGCAAGAAAGCAAATCTCCGCAATGGACTGTGCTTACCATTCGTGATCGTATCATGAGGGAAGAATGACAGAGGCAGAGTTTCTAACCCGCTGGCGATCTGAGAGGCAGATCTATGAATCCTGGGGCAGCTTTGTCACGGATACGATATTAAAGGACTTGAGTGCTCATATAGCGCCAAGGAAAGTTAACTACTTTCTCAAAGTGCCTTCAGAGCCCAGGCTGAAAGAGGATAAATCACTTTTGGATAAGGCGTTCTATCGGAAAAAGCCTTATATAAACCCATATGATGAAATCACTGACAAAGTGGGTGTTCGGTTTGTAGTTTTACTTGAATCAGATATTGAAATTGTAAAATCGATTATCAAAAAGAACTCAGTCTGGGAGACAACTCTCGCAAGGGATTTCTTGGATGAGCGGAAGAAGAGCCCCGAGGCTTTTGGATATCAATCGGTTCATTATGAACTGAGGCCTGTGGATATGATCTTACATGGGGAGGCTGCGATTCCTCCAACTGTCCCATGCGAGGTTCAGATACGTACATTATTACAACATGCATATAGTGAGCTTACCCACGATACAACTTATAAGCCTAATACTGCTGCCTCTCCGCTCGTCAAGCGCTATTGTGCGCGGAGCATGGCACTGATAGAAGCAGCGGATGACCTTTTTCTGCGCGTAGCGGATGAGATCAAAAAGGCGGGCGAACCCGTGGACAAGGCTATGGAGCTTCTTCTCAAAGTATATCAAGAGCGAGTGCCAAGGTCGCCTGATCCTGGGCCGGTCAATGCTCTCATTATCGATGCTTTTAAAGAGCTTCTGGCTGACAAATGGGAGGTGCGCTTCAACCGCTTCCTTGATGAAAATGAGTATCTCCTGGATAAGCTTGGTAAGCATGCAGAGGAAAAACACCTCTTTCGTCAGCCAGCCGCCCTTCTGGTCTATTTTTTTGCGTATACTTGCCAAAGCCAAACGAGTGACTTGTGGCCATTACCCCTCAGGGAATTGCGCCCCTTCTACGCCGATCAGAGTATACGTCCGCCTCAATAAATTCTTAAGACAGAAAGCCCTCTGCTGGTGAGAGGTAAGCTTAATCATCTTTATGCATCACGTCCTTCATGTGTATGCATTCTTCACAAAAGAGCCCATCGAGATCATCCCGTCGCGCATAGGCAGTTGGAATATCTCCAATATAAATCGTATCGCCACAACCATGCGCTTCACATTTTGGCTCAAGGTGTGGTTTGATAAAGGTTTCATAGACTTCGCTCTGTTTAGGGCTAAGTCTTTCAAGTCCGCTATCAGAAATGATCTTCTTAGCGATACCAACTGCTGTTTCATGAGAAATCTCGCCGTTATCAAGTAGGCACTGCAAAGCTGTTACAAGCTCATCGTCGTAGCTCGGTGTTCCGTCCATATTTGCTCCGTTTGATTTTCTATTTCGGACTTGCGATATTTATAAATAGATTTGCAAGGACGCCGCGGCGGATGCGGTCAAATGCTTGCATCCGCCGCGGCATCCTCGAAAGATTATCTTTTCTTGTTGGACTGAGATAGCACCGACCCGGCGAGGGTCTTCGTCGTATCGCTGTACTTATCGCTCTTCAAAGCCTTGGAAGCGATGTCTTCAAGATCAGCGCCAGTTTGTTTGTCCTTGCTGGCTTGGGAAAGCACAGATCCTGCTAACCTCTTCTGAATTTTAGATGCATCCTCATCTCTAAGCGTCTTTGAAGCCAAGCTTGAAAGATCCGGACTCGATTTCTTTTTGTTCCCGGCCATGACGATACTCCTTGCGTGGTTTGCTGGCTGTTTGCGAAGGACATGCGCCACAACTTCATGCATAAACGTAACAAAGCATAGTGTGAGTCTATATATGGATCTCTTGACACGCCTCCCACCCCTAGGTCAATATGCCCCCAGGAGCCTCTAAACTCCTTGTCCGTGGACGGTCCCACGCCCGTCAGTTCGTGGTTTTTTTGTGCCCAATGAGGCACAGTCTCTTCGCGCATTCATGTCGGGTGTGGGCTAATACAATACCCTTCGGGGGAATATGCCCGCCGCTCCACGGCGGTTTAGAGCACCCGGCACCTTCTTTATCGGAGGGGGCCAATCTAAAGATCCGTGGAGGCCTCTCATGTCCAACTCTTTCCCTGTCTCTTCCTCTCCACCTCGCCTGCGCCTCTCCCGGGCATCCCACTTCTGCGGAGGCATGACCCCGCTGGCCCAGCTCGTCGCCTGGCTTGCCTGCCGGGGCGAAAGCGAAGCCGCCTGCGCATTGCGTCGTCTGCCCCTGCCTCCATCCTGCCGCGTTGCCTGGACCATTGCCGACCAAAGCCTTCAAGTCACGGCTCGGGTTGCCGTTCCTGGGAAAATGGAGGTACAGCCCTCCGTTGCGCCCAGCCTTGGCAATGCGGCGGAAGGCCGTCCGGCAACCGCAATCCCTGCGGAGGCGGCGGCATGAGCACCCATGAAGAGCCCACGTATCCGGACGCCATCGCCGTCGTCGCCGGACTGGACCGCCTGATTCGAGACATGGCCGATCTGAGGGCCGAAACCATTGCCGTTGGCTGGCACCCGTTGTTGCCCGACCTGGACAAGATCGCTGCGGCCGCCAAGGACGTGGCCGGCAACCTGCGCCAGGACGTGCGCTGGGCCGGCCGAATATCGGCCTACAGCCTGGACGGGATGGCCACGCTGCAAGGCAAGCTCGCTCGGTTGGCCGCCGAACTCGCTGGCATCGGCGCGGGACGGCAGGACGCCATCCATCGTCAACTCGTCTGGCTGGCGGGCGATGTGGAGCGCATGCGCGCTGCTCTCGCGCGGGAGGAGAAGCAACATGGAAGTTGACCCCCTAGTCCGCATCTACTCGCACGCGGAAGCCTTGCGCACGCTGGCCGAGCAGCTACCGGAAGAGCAAGGCGGCTTGGCCCTGATCCTGAACCTGCTTGGCGATGATCTGGACCGTTGCGGCGCGGAGTTGGATGACAAGTGGAAGCCTGGGAAACGGGAAGCGGCGGCGGTTAAGGTCGAGCATTAAAGATCGAACAAATAGGCCGCGCAGGAGCATAAGCTCCTGCGCGGCCTTCATGCTTTATGCTGGGCAATCCGCCAGTTCTTGGAGGGGGCTTGCGGCCATCTGCTGATCGAGATCCAGCACATTTCCGAAAATCCGTTCCGCATTGAGAATGATGACGAAGGCGTCGTTCAGGCGTCCGATTCCCGCGATGAAGTCGCTACGCACGGCAGTTCCCATCTTGGGTGCAGGCATGACTGCATCGGGGGGTATGTCCATGACCTCGCGGACGGAATCAGCAATGGCTCCCATCACGCACAGGCCTTCCGGGCCATTTGTTTCCACGATGATAATGCATGTATTGATCGTGTCCTTGGCGCAATCCAGGTCGAACTTGCGCCGCAGGTCGATCACCGGCACGCCCTGCCCGCGCAGGTTGATCACTCCGCGCATGTCGGCTGGCATCCGGGGGACGCGGGTAATGGCTGGAAGCTCCAGAACCTCGCGCACGGTACTTATATCCAGGGCGAAGACCTCATCCGCGAGGGTGAAAGTCAGGTACTGACCGCTACTCGAAACGGCATGTTCACTCATGTCGGGCTCCTGTTGCATGGCTAGAAACGCTCGAATTCATGGTCCGACACATCCGTGCCCATGCTCAAGGCAACCTTCTTCGTACCGCCCTTGCCGTTGCCTGGTTTGCCCGTCCCGATCTGTGCATTTCTTTTGGCAGCCGGGGCGTTTTGCTGCTTCCTTGTCTGGCTTGCGTGCGCAGTATGGGCAGTCTCGACCTTGAAGAAGCTGATGGTCTGCTGAAGCTGCTCGGCCTGGCTGGAGAGTTCCTCACTCGTGGAGGCTGTCTCTTCGGACCCAGAGGCGTTCTGCTGTACGACCATATCCAACTGTTGGATGGCCTTGTTGATCTGCTCGGCACCCGAATTCTGCTCGTTGCTGGCTGCGGCGATCTCCTGCACGAGCTCGGCCGTCCTCTGGATGTCGGGCACGATCTTTTTGAGCATCTCGCCGGCCTGCTCGGCGACGTGAACGCTCGTGGCCGACAATTCGCTGATCTCGCCAGCAGCCGATCCGCTTCGCTCGGCAAGCTTGCGCACCTCGGCCGCGACCACGGCGAAGCCCTTGCCATGTTCTCCGGCCCGTGCCGCCTCGATGGCGGCGTTCAGGGCGAGCAGGTTGGTCTGGCGGGCGATTTCTTCGATGATGGAAATCTTGTCGGCGATCTCCTTCATGGCTTCCACGGTCTGCTCTACGGCCTCGCCGCCCTGCCTGGCGTCGGCTGCCGCCTTGAGGGCGATCTTCTCGGTCTGCTGTGCGTTTTCCGCATTCTGACGGATGTTGGCGGCCATCTCTTCCATGGAGGACGAAATTTCCTCCACACTGGCGGCCTGCTCGGTGGCGCCTTGCGACAAAGACTCGGAAGCGGCCGAAAGCTCCTCACTGCCTGATGCCACGTTGTCGGCCGCGCTACGCACTTCTGCAACGACATCGCGTAGGCGCTCCGCCATCGATTTGATATCGGCATAGACGCCGGTGGCTTTCTGATTCCTGAACTGGACCATAAGATCGCCCTCGGCGACACTACTGACAATGTCACCGATGACTGCAGGATCATCACCAAGCTGTTTAAGTACATTTCTGGCTATGATTACGGCCAGGAAAATGGATAGGAGCACGCCTGCTAGCACAACGGATACCGTTGCCGAAGTAATCAGCGACGAATCTGATTCCGCCTGGTCCACAGCAGCTTGGGCTTCCTGCTTATTGATGCCCACAAGCTCTATCATGAGCGCCTCGGCCTTATTGTATGAAAGCGCGTTGACCGTAAGTGCCTGCCGCGCCATATTGTCTTGATTTTCGCTAGACCTGTCTTGGGAGTAGCGTTGGGCAAGACCTATGAACTCATCCATGTCCTGTCGCCATGCATTCCAAGCCTGTTCAAGCTCACTGCATTTTGCCGCACCTCGCTCGGTCTTAGGCAAGGGCTCGTATACCTTCCAGGCCTCATCCGCCTCGCTCCAGGACTCTTTTATGTTCACAAACTGGCGTTGACGCTCTTCTTCAGTAATTGCAGCGCTGAGAAGCGTACGTTCCGCCGCTTTAATTGCTGTTTGGGCCTCATTCATGATGAGCAGGGATTGGATGCCAGGTAACCTGACGTCGCTGATTTCATTAATATGGCCGGTGAGTCTACTTGTACCCCAAAAGTTGAAAATACCGGAAAGTGCAACAATAAGGGAAACCAAAGCAAAACCGCCAAAGAGACGCATTTTTAAAGACATTTCAGCTCCTGTGAAATTGGAAGATGACTACCACTTCCCCCCAAGATGCCAATATCGGTGTATTGCTGATAAACTTTATGCATTGTTGGTGATCAGTATTGTATTAGGCAAGGGGTAAAGTGACTATCGAGGAGCAGATTGTGGGCTGTTGTTATTAATGTGGGACAGGTGTATTAATACGTTTGCCTAGTAATATATTGTATGTAGTATAAAGTGCTACCAGTTATAAAATTACTAAAATCAAAAAATATCAGTTTACTCAATATGGAAAATAAAAAAATATAACCCTACGGAAATGAATAGGGAGTAAGGCTACGGTTGTGTAGCTGAATATAGGACTCAGTGGATAGTTCTATATACCGAGAAAATAATTGACACCCAGCCTACAGCTAAGTGCTTTAGGGATATGTATATGTAAGGAGTTCTGGTCGGACTTGGTTATCCGGCCAGAACAAGCTGTGCTTGGGCAGGACTAACGCAGTCGCGCAGCGCCTCGCGGGTGGCTTCGGGCAGGTCCAGGGCAGATGGGGAAATAGTGTGGCCGAACTCCAGATGCATGACGAAAGTGTGCCCGCATTCAACATTGGTACAGGCACAGTATAGCTTGCGCAGCCTCGGGGTAATCTCACGGGTGGTGGCGATACGGGCCTTGCTTTGGCACCTGTCGCAGGAAATCCGCATTGTGTTCAACCTCCCAATAAAACACAACTACATGCACACCACGGCTGTCAAGCCGCGTTAGGCCTCTTCCGCCTCTTTGCTCAGCGCAAATCCGACCTTTGCACGTTCCGGCAGATGTTCATTCACCTCGAGCAACACTTCCCTTACGGGCGTGATCTCGTTCTTTTCGTAGACTGCATCTATCTTGGTGATGTCCCCGAAGCCGCCGGCGGCCTGGGGGATGATGCTGGCCATGGCCGGGGGGATGCGGTGCGCGGCGATGATGTCGTCGCGGGATATGTTCTTGATCTTCTCCAGCTCGTCCCGGGTGGAGAAGTCACCCACGGGCAGGATCTGCACGTCCTTCTCTCGGCCATTAGGAATATGCAGGTACATGTTGCGGAAGTTGCCGATGCCCTTGGAGCCCTCGATGGCGGCCTTGATGCGACCGCTGTCCTCCGGCTGCAGGGCCGCGCTTGCCGAGTAGAACACGTAGCCCATGTGCGCGCCGTTGCGGTAGTAGCGCCGCCGGAACAGGGTCGCGTCTTCGTTCAGCAGCATGGACTGGATGGCTCCCAGATAGGCGGGCATGCCGTAGATGGTCTGGCTCACGTCATAGTTTTTGACATGCACCACCTCGCCTGGCTGGAAGGGCTGGATCTGGCCGCTTGCGGTCAACAGGCCGTAGTGGTCGTGATTGCGCATGCGGCGCATATTGATGGCCGGGAGATGCTCCAGGCCGATGATCTCGCCGTACCAGTTGAAGACCTTGCGCAGGTAGGCGTTGGCAAAGACCATGTAGTCCGTGGCCATCGCGTGCATGCTCCGCCTGGACAGGGCAGGGGAGGTCAGAAACCCGCGCATGACCACGTTGGTTTTGAACTCCAGGATGGGGCCGTGGTAGGCATTGGCGCGCAGCAGCCGGGCCAGGCCGCGCAGGGGCACGGGCGGCTGATAGTATTGCCCGTTGTCCAGCAGCCATACGCCCAGGCCGTCGTAGAGCGCTCCGTTTAGTACCGGCTCCGGATCGCCGAAGCTGAAGGCCTGCACGCTTCCGCCGGCGCTTTGCGCTGCCGACCCCCTCTTGTGTTTCTTCCTGCCCATGTCCTCTCCTGTTATCCGATGGCGACGGTGCAGCCAGAGCTGCCCGTCTGCCTGGCCAGCGGCTCGGCCGCCAAACCGTGCATGATGGCCCAAGCCACGTCGGCATGGCCGGTGCTGGCCGTTCGGTTGGCTGAGTAGGTGATCTGCCCACTGTCAGTTGTGGTTTGCCGGATGGTCAAAAAGGCATGCCCGATGTCCGTCTCCCCGGCGTCCCACTGCAACCGCTCCTGCTCCATGACCTCCTTGGCCTTGAGCACCAGCACGGCCTTGGACTGCACGGCGTAGTTGATGGCCATGGCCACGGGGCAGAACTGCCGAACCTGCTCGTACACGCCGATGCCGGGGCCGGTTACGTCAATCCCCATGTGTGTGAAGCGGTACTTGTCCGCCAGTTCCTTGATGCGCGCGGCCTGCCACAGGTATGACTTGCCCAGCCACTTGTGGCGCTCGATGCAGCGGATCTTTTCGCCCTTGAGCGGCGGCAGGAGTACCACGAAGCTGGCATCGTCGCGGCTGCGGCTCGGGTCGTAGCCGCCCCACACCGGCCGGTTGCCCACGGGATGCGCATCTCCAGGCCGGACATCCTGCCAGTCAGCCGGATCGGCCATGCAGCGCTCCAGGAGCGCCAGGGCGAACACGGCTTGGGTATCGTCTATGAATTCGCAGCCGAAGAGCTGCCGGAACTCGTCTGGCGTGTACTCCAGCTTGAGCTGCTTCACGTCGAACAGGTCGCAGCCGCCGGCTTGGGCATCGGCCAGGGTGATGATCTGTCGGAAGTAGCTGTCCGGGCAGGGCACGCCGGCGCGCAAGGCGGAGAAGTCCGGCCATGGCTTGGGCTTGGCGAAGCGCTTCTGGAAATTCTCGCCCGTCCATAATCCATAGGCCTCATGCGTCACGGCCGAGGGCGTGGAGAACAGCGTGCGCCGCCATTTCTTGTGCGCGGCCATGCCCGTGGCCACCTTGAACAGCTCCCGGAACTTGGTGATCCAGAAGAACTCATCGATGTAGACGTGCCCGTGATAACTCTGGGCGCTCTTGGAATTGTTGGACAGGAAGTGCAGCTCGGCCTTGCCATGGGCGGTATTAAGGATGAGCGGGTTGCCCTGCAGGGTGATGTCGAATCCCTCGCCCACGAGCTGCACGATGTAGTTGCGGAAAACCTGGCTCTGGGCCTTGGTCGCGGACAGGAAGATTTGGTTGTCGCCGGTCAGGCAGGCATTCTCGAAGGCCTCCTGGGCGAAGTACCAGGTCGCCCCGATCTGCCTGCTTTTGAGATACATGCGGTTGCGCTGGCTTATGGCCGCGCGGAACTGGCGCTGGTAGTCGAAGAATCTGGTGTGGAACTTCTCCTGGAACAAGTCGGGCGTCAGGCGCGAAACGTCATTCTTGATCTTGGGCCCACGCTTCCCGCCATTCCCGCGTGATTGCGGCGGACAGTTCACGGACGAGCGTTCGCTTCCCTCCACTACCTGCGGAGCCGCCTCCGGAGACACCATGTTGGTTGCCGCCAACATTTGGCGCTCCTTCACGCGCAGGGCTTGCAAGCGCTCCAGGGAACCGATCAGCAGCTCGATTTCCTTTAGCTCGGTCTGCGTCTTTGGATCGCGCTCGGCCAGCAGCGCCAGGCGGCGCTGAACCGCCTCTTCAGCCGTCTCATGCGTGAGCAGGGCGTCCCAGTCTCCCACGGTGGCCCAATGGTACACGGTGCGGCGCGGTACATTGAGCGTCTCTGAGATCTCCGCGACTGTATATCGCTTCCAGTACAGCCCTCGGGCCGCCTGCTTGATCTCCTCTGGATAGTTGCGTCCGCCTGCACGCCCTGTGTTCCGCGTTTCCATGGCGCTTTAATAGCATGGCCCTGAACACTGCTCCCGCTCAGCATGTCCGATTTGCGCCATATCGGACGCGCCGTCTTTGACCACGCCTTGCCATCTGTGCCTACATGTCTGGCTGTAACGGACTTTCCATCAGCCACATGCAGAGGGGCGCATGAGTAAACTCACCTCGGAATTCCGCAAGATCGGCCAGTCCGGCCCCACCATAGACGGCCGGACCATCAAGCCTGAATGGCTGCTGCAGGCTGCGGAATCCTATTCCCCGGCGACGTACACGGCCCTTATCTGGCCGGATCATTTCCGATGGCAGAACTACGGCAAAGTGCTGGAACTCAAGGCCGAGGAAGAGGGCGGCGTGGTCAGCCTGTACGCGCGTATTCAGCCCAACGCCACCTATGTCTGGGAAAACCAGTTCGGCCAGCGTTTGTTTTTCAGCATGGAGATTGAGCCAAGCTTCGCCGGCACGGGCAAGGCCTACCTTGTCGGGCTAGGCATCACCGATTCCCCGGCTTCGCTGGGCACCGACGAGATGCGCTTTTCGCAGCGCAAGCAGTCCGCCGGAACCGTTTTCGTCTCCAACGTGGAGTGCGAGTTCCCCGCCAAGGAAGAGCCCGAGCCGGGTTGGTTCACCCGTTTCCGGGAAATGTTCTCCCGCCTTCCCTCAGACCAAAGCCACGACAACCCCCAAGAGGACCCCATGGACAAGGCACAGTTCGAGGCGCTGCAGGGCAAGGTCAATGCCCTTGGCACCGCCGTAGAGGAGATCAAGGGATCGCTGGCCGCCTTCACGGCCGCCTCCGCGCAGAAGCCGGAAGCTGCCGAGAAGCCGGCTGCCAAGCCGGAGGATGGCAGCGACAAGTTCGCTACCCTGACCGAGGCCGTGACCCAGCTTGGACAGCAGGTGGGCGACATGGCCAAGCGCTTCGAGGCCGCCAAGCCTGGCACGTCCGTCCCGCCCAGCACTGCCCCGGCCGAAGACCAGGCCCCCATCTACTAGGAGCAGCACCATGAATGAACAGACACGTAAACTTTACGCGGCCTTGATGGCCCGTTTCGCCCATACCTACGGCATTCCCAGCGTGGAGCGGCAGTTTTCCATTGTCCCTTCCATCGCTCAGACGCTCAAGGACAAGATCGTGGAGTCCTCCACCTTCCTGCCCAAGATCAACATCTTGCCGGTGGATGAACTCAAGGGCGAGAACATCCTCGGCTCTGCCTCCAGTCCGGTCACCGGCCGTACGGACACGTCGCAGCCTGGCAAGGAGCGCACGCCGCGCAACGTTTTGGGCATGGGCAGCTACAGCTTTGAGCTGCTGCAAACCAATGCCGACGTGGCCCTGCCGTACCGCATCATGGATGCCTGGGCCAAGTTCAAGGACTTCGCGGAGCACTATGCCCGCTATGTGCGGGAGCGCATGGCCAGCGACATGGAACTCATCGGCTGGTACGGCACCTCGGGCGCACAGGATACGGACTTGGTGGCCAACCCCTTTTTGCAGGACGTGAACAAGGGCTGGCTGCAGTACATGCGTGACAACCTGCCGGCCAATATCCTGGCCCAGGGAGCAACCCTGAATGAGATCCGCATCGGCGAAGGCGGTGACTGGCCCAACCTGGACGTGGCCGTCAATGACCTCATGCAGGGCATTCCCGAGTACATGCGCAAGGATCTGGTCGCGCTCATCGGCGCGGACCTCGTCGCGCAGGAGAAGTCCGCGCTCTACGCCGCAGTGGGCGGACAGCCCACGGAGAAGGCGCAGCTCAACGCCAGCCTGACCACCTTCGGCGGCATCCCCTGGGAGACGCCTTCCAACTACCCGGCGCGCGGGCTGGTCATCACCTCCTATAACAACCTGTCCATCTACCAGCAGGCCGACTCCTGGCGGCGGCAAATCGTGGACAACCCCAAGAAGGATCAGGTCGAAGACTACAACAGCCGCAATGAAGGCTATTTGGTCGAGACCCCGGAGAAGTTCGTGGGCGTGGAATTCGCCAACGTGAAGCTGCCCGATGGCGCAGGCGGGTGGGCTTAGCCATGGGCTTGATGCGCAACCATCAACAAGCCATGCAGGCCAGCCGCTCGATTGAGCCGGCAGGGCAGAAGATTGCTTCCGGCGCGCGCGTGCTGGGCACCATGCCCACGGGCCTCATGGGCGGGCAGAAGCTCGCGGCCATGCTCTCCGCATCTCTGACGGAGGACCTCAAGGCGCTGCACAACGTCGCCTCGGTGGAACGCAAGGCGGACATCAAGCGGAATGCGCTTATCCCCAAGTACCGGGACTATGTGGAGCGCCTCATGGCCGATGGTCAGCGGCACGATCTCATCGGCTGGTTTCTTGTCTGGTGCTTTGATGCCGGATGCATCGAGGACGGGCTTCGGGTTGCCTTTTGGTGCCTGGAGCACGGCCAGACCCTGCCGGAGCGGTTCAAGGCCAGCCTGCCTTTGTTCGTAGCCACTCAGCTCCTGGAGTGGGCCGAGCGCGAGTACAACGCGGAGCGAACCTTCGAGCCGTACCTCTCCATCGTCCTGCTGGAGATCGAGAGCGACGGCCCCGATTCCGGCAATACTTGGGATCTCCCTGACCAGGTCAAGGCCGGCTTCCATCGCCTGCTCGGCTTACAGGCCGAGCGAGAGGGCAAGCTCTCCCTGGCTGCCCAGGAGTTGGAGCGCGCCTTTGCCTTGGGAGCCAAGGTCAAGACGGCCCTTGAGGCCGTAAAGAAGCGCCTGGCCCGCGACGGTGGCCAGGACGGTCAGGACGAACAGCAACAGCAGCCCTCCGACCCGCCCGAAGAAGGCGGAGCGGAGGCCTAGATACTCTCCAGCCAACCGGGGCTGCCGAGGCCAAGGCACAGCGCAGGGCGCACGTAGCCAGCAGCCGAAGGCAGCCCCAACTCTAAGGATCATACATGAGCTTCAACGCCCTGACTTACCAGACCTCCACGGCCACCCTGGCCGGTGACGGCTGGTATCCGGACATCGCCGTGGGCGAGTTCCAGCTCATGTACCGCCTGCCGGCGGAATATGCGGAGAGCCTGGTGGAGGATCACCTCGGCCTCGCTCGCTTGTGGGCCGTGCGTCAGCTTCAGGAGTGGCGGGCGGCTCAAGAAATGGCCGGTTATCTCTCGCTGGCGGAAGTGCCTTTCGCAGGCCTGGCCGGTGAGGCGACACGGCTCTTCAAGCGGGCCGTTTACTGCCATGCCAAGGCCTTGCTGCTTGGGCAGTTCGCCACGGTGGAGCGCCGGGAGGCGGCTAAGAACGACGCCAAGGAATCCCCCGAGACGGCGGACAGGTTTTACGCCTGGGCACAGGACGCCATCGCGGATCTGTGCGGACGCGGCCGCATAGTAGCCGAGCTGATTTGAGGTCATCATGCACAAGATTACCGCCCTGGTCGCCCACATCAAAGAGGTCACCCGCCTGCCGCGCGAGCAGATCACGGCCTTTGCGGACAAAGGCAATCTGGCGCCGACGGGCCGACACCTGGGCGAGGGCGAAAACGGCGAACAGATCGAGATCGGCATCTGGAAGTACGATGCCGTTATCCAGCTCGAACGCTACGCCGGAGACGGCCAGACACTTCTGGCGGTCATCCTGGGCTGGCTGGCGGACAACGACGATGACCGGAATGGCTTGGCCGACCCGGAGTTGGACGTCGAGATAAACGACGCCAAGACCTGCGACGTGGACATCGCCTGCGAGTTCGAGGAGCGGATCACGGTCATCGAGGATGCCGCCGGCCCTATCGTTTTCAACGGCAAGCGCTGGCGCATCGCGGAGGCCGATATCACCGAAGCCGAGGCGGTAGCGGGCATGGAGGGCAGCCGTGGAGATTAAAGTCACCATTGGCCATGACACCAGGCGCTCCGCGCAGCTCGACGCCCAGCTTGAAGCCTTGGGAGGCGAGGCCAAGGACCGCCAGAAGAATGCCCGCAGGCTGGCCGGTTACGTGCGTACACAATCCCGGCGCAACATTCGCCGCCAGGAGACCGTGGAGGGTGCGCCCTTCGCCCCGCGCAAGCGCCAGCGGGCCGCGCGGGCAATGCTGAAAGGCCTGGACAAGACCTTGGCCGTCATTTCCCGCAGCAAGGAAGGGGGCGGTGCGGCCGTCACCTGGAAGAACGCGCTCACCGCCAAGATTGCCTCCCGCCATCAACACGGCGTGGGCGAGGAATGGACGCCGGATCGCGCGGAACGGGTCTACGGCCGTCCCGACTACAACGCCCCATGTACGCGCCGGCAGGCCAAGGCGCTGCTGCGCGAAGGCTACCGGCTCATGGTGCCCATGAAGGGCGGCGGCAGACGGCCCAAGCGCGTCTCCGTGCTCTGGCTGCAGACGCATTTCACTCTGGGCCATGCGGGCCTGGTGCTGCGTCTCATGCGCACCAAGAAATCCCAAGGAAAGCAATCCTGGCTCGATACGGTGCCGGAGCGGCCATTCCTCGGCGTCACCTCGGGCGAGGCGGACAGGATGTGCGAGAGGCTCGCCAAAACCGTGCTGGGCAGCGTGCCCAAGTAGGAGACGACCATGCTCGGAAAAGTACAGGTCAACAACCTGAACCTCATGCAGGGGCCGCTACCGGCCATCGAAAACTATTTCCTCTTTGTCGGGCGCGGCGCTGGGACGAACGAGGGCGCGCTCATCACCGTGAACCAGGAAACCGACCTGGACGGCGTGCTCGGCGCGGAGGCCTCGAACCTGAAGACGCAAGTCGAAGCCGCGCGCTTGAACGCCGGGCAGAACTGGAACGGCTGCGTCATCCCCCTGGCCGAGGCGGCTACGTGGGCCGATGCCGTTGACTTCGCCATGGAGCGAACCTCGGTGGAGGCCGTGGTCATCACCGACCCGGTGGCCACCGCGGCGGATGTCGAAACCATGCAGGCCAAGGCCGAATCAATCATGGCCAGCTACATGCGGCCCTTGTTCTTCATCCCCTGCACGCGCGCGCCCCTGGCCACCGAGACCTGGGAAGCTTTTCTCGACGCCGTGCGGCCAGTCACGCAGAACGTCGCGGCCGATCAGGTGAGCCCAGTGGGCACGATATGGGGCCCGGAGATCGGCACCTATGCCGGTCGGCTGGCCAACAGATCGGTCACCGTAGCCGACTCGCCCATGCGCGTGGCAACAGGCGCCCTTGTCGGCACCTGGACCGAACGGCCCGAGGACGTGAACGGCCGCGTCCTGGATATGTCCGTGCTGGAGGCCCTGGACGCCATGCGCTTCTCGGTCCCTCAGTGGTACCCGGACTATCCCGGCACCTATTGGGGCGACGGCAACGTGCTCGATGTCCCCGGCGGCGACTACCAGGTCATTGAGAACCTGCGCGTGGCGCAGAAGGCCATGCGCCGGGTCTACCCGCTGGCCGTGGCCAGGGTGGCGGATCGTCGTCTCAACTCCACTCCGGCCAGCATGGCGGCAGCCAAAACCTACTTCATGCGTCCCCTGCGGGAGATGAGCCGCTCAAGCCAGATCCTCGGGCAGGTCTTCCCGGGCGAGATCGAGCCGCCCCAGGATGGCGACATCGTCATCGATTGGCCCAGCAAGTACGCGGTCCAGCTCTACATGGTCGTGCGGCCTTACAACAGCCCCAAGTCCATCACCTGCAACATCCTCCTGGATCTCTCGAACAACGGGTAGGTGAGCCATGTCACAGCGCATCAGCGGCAAGAATATCGATATCACCATCGGGGATCTGTCCATCCACGTCGAAAAGGCCACGCTGTCCATCGAGGACAACACCGAGGTGGCGCAAGACAACGGCGTGCCCAACGGCTGGGTATCCGGCGACGCGAAGGCGGAGGGCGATCTGGAATTGGATGCCCTGGCCATCTCGCTCCTGTCCCAGGCGGCCAAGAACGCCGGTTCCTTCCGAGAGCTGCCGGAGTTCGACATCCTGTTCTACGCCAAGACCGGAGACAGCGAGGAGATGAAGGTCGAGGCCTTCGGCTGCAAGGTAAAGCTCGAATCGCTCCTCGATATCGACCGCAAGGGCGGGGAAAAGCACATCTCCAAGCTGAAGTACATGGTCACCAGCCCCGACTTCGTGCGCATCAACGGCGTGCCGTATCTCTCCACGTCCGACACCGACGGGCTTGTTGGCGGGTAAAGGGCATGGATATCGCCGACATCGCCGCCGAGCGCGAATACCTCTTTCGGCAGGAGGCCTTGGCTAGGGCGTGCGCCGGACGCCGGAGCGGCCCTAGCCGCGAGACCTGCGCGGAATGCGGCGAGCCAATACCCGAGGCCCGGCGCAAAGCCGTGCCCGGCGTTACTCATTGCGTGATCTGTCAGGAGGTACGGGAGAGATGAAAAGCTACATCATTCATCTCTGGCGGAACTGGCGCACAGCCTTGATGGCGCTCATCTTGGCCGTTTTCCACTTCATCCATGGGCTTATCCCCATCGGCCTGACCGAACATGATCGGTGGGGCATAGGCCTTGGGGGCATAAAAAAGGGGCTTAAATGACCATCCCTCGCGGCATTCGCAACCACAACCCCGGCAACATTCGCCATGGCGACAAGTGGCAGGGGCTGGCCCAGGCGCAGGACGATACGGATTTCTGCATCTTCTGCTCTCCGGAGCACGGCATCCGGGCCATGGCCGTCATCCTGCTCAACTACCAGCGCAAGCACGGCCTGCGCAGCGTGCGCGAGATCATCGCGCGTTGGGCCCCACCGACGGAAAACAACACCGAAGCCTATGCCGTGCATGTGGCGCGACTCCTGGGGGTTGACGCGGACGCGCCGATCAACGTGGCCGACAGGTTGCCGGATCTGCTGCCGGCCATCATCCGGCATGAAAACGGCCAGCAGCCATACAGCCCAGCCATCATCCAGCGCGGCATTTCCTTGGCTCTGGAGGTGGCGTGATGGGCAAATATCTCGCCATAGCCACAGGGACGATAGTGCTCCTGCTCCTCGCCACCATCTGGTGGCAGGGCACGGCCATCAAGGGGCTTCGGGCTGACCTGGCTACGGCCGAGCAGAGCATCATCGCCTTGCAGGCCGCAGACACGGCCAAGGACAAGGCCCTCGACGCCTTGCGCGAGGACCTGGCCGCGCGCGACTCCGCCCTGGCTGCGCGGGACCTCCGGGTAGCCGAAATCGACCAACAGCGGAGCGCCGCATTACGAGCGCTCAAGGAGGCAACCCGCAATGACCAGCAGACGACTGCTTGGGCCGATACTGCTGTGCCTGACACTGTGCGCGGCCTGCTCCAGTAGACCGCAGATTGTGCCCGTCCCGGTCGTCGAGCGCGTTATGCCTCCGCCCGCCCTGGCGCAGGACACGGCGCGGCCGACCTGGACCGGACGGACCAACGGTGACCTCCTGGAGCACGCCATCGACCTGGGCGCGGCCCTGGATCGTTGCAACGCCGATAAGGCAGCACTGCGCGCATGGGCGCAAGACTCTACGGGGCAAGCTCGCCTCGAGGAAGACGAGAGGAGCGGACGATGATCGCCGGAGCTTGGGAGTGGCTGGAAAGAACGTGGCTGGTGATCCTCCTGTCCATCCTGGGAGGCATGGCCCGCGCGGCCAAGTGCGGAGAGCGCTCCATCTGGAGCTGGGCCTGTTCGTGTCTCGTGGCTCTCTTCTCCGGCGTGGTGACGCACATGCTGCTCAGTGACTTCGGCGGGATGTCCGAGACGGTCCGCGTCGCTTGCGCCTCGGTTTCAGCCTACTCCGGCGGCGTCATGCTCGATGCCATGCAGGAGCGGCTTGTCTCGCTCGCGGACGTCATCGTCGGCAGCGCGAAGCGGAAGTAATCCAGCATCAACAGCGCCCGTCATGGGCGAAGGAGCATACCATGAACAAGACCATCAAGCTTATCGTCAAGGGCAAGGAACTCACGTTCAACGTGGATGTGGCCACCTACAACATGTACCTCAACTCGTTGACTCCGAATAACAAGATTGCCCCAGCCAAGACGTTCCTGCAGCGCACCGTGGATGCCGAAAGCCGCGAGGCCCTCAAGGAGTTCCTGGAACTGCCCGGTGCGCCCGTGCTGATCAGCAACGCGCTCCTGGAAGAGTACATGCCTGACCTGGAAATTGAGTTGGGAAAGTAGAGGATCGGGCGGCGGCAATCGGAGAGAGCGCCTCGGCGCAGCTCGTGGCGCTCTGCCGCAAGTGGTTCCCAGGCCGCCCGATGGAAACTGAGAGCATGGCCGAGGCGCTGTTTCTGGAGCGGGATTACTGGGACAAGATGACGGTCGCCGTGGCCAACGGCATTGCCACGGCATTCAAGGGATAAAGCATGGCCTCCACCAAACTGGAACGGCTCGAATTCGCCATAGGACTGCGGGACAACGCCTCCAGCAAGGTCTCCAAGCTGCGCAAGTCCCTGTCCGGCATGACGGAGACAGTGCATGAACAGTCTTTGCGGGCCGGCACCGGCGTAATGGCCGCGGGCGGTTCCGCCATGGCCATTCACCAGATGGTGGCCCCGGCCATCGACCTGAACCGCGCCCTGGGCGAGGTCGCCTCGCTGGACGTGGACAATGCCTCGCTCAAGATCCTGAGCGCCTCGGCCAAGAAATTCGCCATTCAGTACGGCGGCTCGGCGGCCGAGGTCGTGCGCGCCTCCTACGATATCCAATCGGGCATCGCTGGGCTTACGGGCAAGGAACTCGCGTCCTTCTCCGTGGCCTCCGGCGTGCTGGCCAAGGCCACCAAGGCCGACGTGGGCACCGTCACCAGTTACATGGGCACCATGTACGGCATCTTCAAGAACCAGGCGGACAAGATGGGCAAGGCCCAGTGGGTGGAGCAGCTCGCCGGGCGCACCGCGCTGGCCGTGCAAATGTTCAAGACCACGGGCGACGAGATGTCCTCCGCTTTTACCGCTCTTGGAGCTAACGCCACGGCTGCCGGAGTTGCGGCCGAGGAGCAGATGGCCATCCTGGGCACTCTGCAGGCCACCATGGGCGGCTCCGAGGCGGGCACCAAATACAAAGCCTTCCTGTCCGGTGTTGGCAGCGCCCAGGAGAAGCTTGGCCTGTCCTTCACGGACAGCCAGGGGAATATGCTCGGCATGGTCGATATCCTGGGCAAGATCCAGGGCAAGTTCGGCGACACGCTGAGCGTGGCCGAATCCGATGCGCTCAAGGACGCCTTCGGCTCCGATGAGGCCGTCTCGCTCATCAAGCAGCTCATGGCGGATACCACCGGCCTGGGTAAATCCATCGACACCATCGGCAAGGTCAACGGCATGGACAAGGCCCGGCAGATGGCCGCCAAGATGACCGACATCTGGGGCCGCATGGGCGGGGCCGTCAACGTGGTAGGCGCGTCCTTCGGCCAGGCGCTTTTGCCGCCACTCGAATTGATCGTGGGCAAGTTCGTGGCCGTGCTCGATACCGTGAACCGCTGGATCACCATCGCGCCGAACCTGGCCCGCTGGGTAGGCTATGGGGCCATGGTGGTCATGGGCCTGGCCGGAGCCATGGGGCTGCTTGCCGCCGCTACGGCCGTGAGCAAGATGGCCATGCTGGGCATCGCTGGGCCATTCAAGTTGGTGGCCGCGACAATCGGTTTCCTGAGCAAGATGACCGGCCTGCAGACGGCGGCCCAATGGCTGCTCAACGCGGCCCTGTGGGCCAACCCCATGACTTGGGTAGTGATCGGCATTGTCGCGCTTATCGCGGCCGTAGCCGCCGTGATCTACTGGTGGGACGATCTCAAGGCTGCCTTCCTGGACACGGCCTGGGGGCAGGCGCTCATGGCCACCATCGAAGCGGTCATGGTTCCGTTCAAGGCCTTGGGCAAGGTGTGGGACTGGCTGGGCGAGAAGCTCGGCTTTGGCGGCAAGGCCGAGATCACTGCCACGGCAGCGAATTCGGCGGCCACTGCCGGCACTACGATGCCCGCGCCGACTGCATCCTTGCCCTCGCTTGATGCTCCGCGCGCATCGACGGTGCCCTCTGGCGGCATCCTGAAGGCGAACAGCTCCTACTTCAACAAGTCCAATTCGAAGCAGACCAGCATCGGACAGGTGACGATCAACACCGAGCGCCCGCTCTCGCCCGGAGAGCTGGAAGAATACATGGCCCTGCAGGCCGGATAGATCATGCCCAAATACACCGACCTGCGCATCACGGACAACGATCTGACCCTGGACGCCGGGGGCAATCCCGTGCTTCTCGACGGCCGCGCCTCCATCGCCCAGGACATCATGCACATGATACGCGAATCCGGGCTGCTGGTGGAGATCATCGCCAACCGTGACGCGCGCAAGCGCCAGACCAACTTGGTCAAAATCACCATCGCCGTGGATGACGACGAGCGCATCGTGCCCGGCACAGCCGTGATCGACGAATCCGCGCCCGGCGCATACTGGCTCACCGCGCAGACGGTGGAATACGGCGAGCTATCCCTTGCGCTGGAGGCATAACCATGGCGGACGCGAACGCGACGGAACTCTTCACGGGCATGCTGCGCGAGTCGGGCATGCCCGTCACCCCCGAGGAGATGCAGGCGGAGTGGGAAGCCATCAACGAGGACCAGGACAGCCTGATAACCAACGACAGCGCCTGGTCGCCGTTTTGGCGGCTCATCTCGGCCATAGTCACCAAGCCGGCGCAGTGGCTGGTGGCGCTGCTCGTTACGACTGTCCTGCCCAACACTTTCCTGCGCTACGCCTCCGGCGCCTGGCTCGATGTCTACGCCTGGGGCGTGGACGTGGTTCGCAAGACGGCGGCCTATGCGCTCGGCACCGTCACCTTTACGCGCGCCTCCGCCTCGGGAGCGCTGGTCATCCCGGCCGGCACGGTGATCGAATCCCCGGCCCTGAATGGCGTGGTCTACCACGTGTTGACCACTGCCGAGACGGTCATCCCCGAGGGGCAGCTCGGCGCGGCCGTGGCCGTGCGGGCAGAGCAGGCCGGTGCGGCGTACAACCTTGGCCCAGGCTACTATTCCATCTTGGCCAAGCCTGTGCCCGGCATCATGTCCGTATCCAACGGCGCGGACTGGCTCACCTCGCCCGGCGCGGACGTGGAAGATGACGAGGCCCTGCGCTTGCGTTGCCGCAACCAGTTCGCGGCCGTGGGGCAGTACCACCATGATGCGGCATACAAGGCCATCATCAGCGAGTTTTCCGGCCTGCGTGTCGATTACCTGTTCTTCGAGAAGGACGGCCCGCGCGGGCCTGGTACGAGCAACTGCCACATCATGGTGGAATCCGGCATCCCCCCGCAAGAGCTGATCGACGCCATAAACGCGCATGTCCGGGAGTCCGGCAATCATGGCCACGGCGACGATCTGCAATGCATGGCCATCACGCCCATGCCCGTGGATCTTACGGTGACCGTCTATCCCGTCGTGTCCGCCGGCGCGGAGCGGCGCGAGGTGTTGCGCCAGGCAGTGGAGGACCGCGTGCGCTCGGCCTGGCGCGAAAACACCGACTTCGACGTGGCCAGGGTCATGCCGTTGTCGCGTTTCAGTTTTTCCCGCCTCGCCAAGGAGCTGCATGCGGAGCTGCCGGACCTGCGCAGCGTGGAGTTTTCGCGGGGGGACATCGTAGCGCAGCTTGAGCTGCCCGTGCTAGCCAGCCTCGATGTCAGCCTTGGGGTTGAAGCATGAGCGAGCTGCCTACCCTGAACAAGCCGAGCCTGCCGTTCTGGATGGCAGGCGACAGGGCTGGCAAGCTCGCCGCCGCAGCCCATGAATGGTTCCTTCGCCTGGGACAGTGGGCGGCGCTGCCGGCCCAGCAGCTCGATCCACTGACCTGCTCGCCGGTCATTCTCGACCTGCTGGCCTGGCAGCGCAATGTCACGCCCTACGCTGGCGAGCCGGAACGGCTGTACCGCCTGCGCGTGGCCCACGCCTACGCCAACGCGCGCGATGCCGGGAGCGTCGCCGGCTGGAGGCGGATTTTTCAGCGCCTGGAGCTGGGCGGCGTGTCCCTGGAAGAGCGCGTAGCAAACCAGGATTGGGACATCATCGGCGTTGTGGTGGACGATGCGCGCATGCCCGACCAGCAGAACGTGCTGGAGCTCATCATCAATGAGTACGGGCGAACCTGTCGCCGCTACCGCTTCATTTCCCGCGTCACCCAGGCCGCGCACGTGACGGCCTGCGCCTTCGGTAATGACCATTCGACGGTCTACGCGGCCAGTGCAGGCATTCCCAGCATGGTGGAAACTCTGCGCGTGGCCACTCTCGAAAACGACTATTTCACCGTGGAGGCTCGTTCATGAGTGTCGTGCTGACCTATGCCGGCGAATCGCTCATCGCCAGCTTGCAGGCAGGGGGACAGCCCCTGGTCATCGACAAGTTCCTTTTCGCCAACGTGCCTGGCCTGGACCATACCGCGCCCGTGGATCCGGCGCTCGGCGTGCTGGCCGAGGTGGTCCATGAGTTCACGATTCCCCCTGAGTACCGAGCTTTCGTGACTCCAAACCAAGTCGTGTATTCGGCGCTGCTGGGCTCGGATATCGGCCCGTTCACCTTCAACTGGCAGGGCCTCTATTGCTCCGAGCATGACGTGCTCGTAGCCGTGGCCACGTTCCCAGCCATGGAGAAGCGCGCCTACGATCCGAACACCAACACCCAGGGGAACAACCTGACCCGCAACTTCCTGCTGGAGTTCACCGGCGCGCGCGAGCTCACGCAGATCACCGTGGAGGCCGGGGTCTGGCAGCTCGATTTTACCGTGCGCCTCAAGGGCATCGATGAGCGCGAGCGCCTGTCGAACCGGGACCTCTACGGCCGAAGCGCCTTCCTGGATGACGGCTGGCTGCTCACGCACGATGCCGGGTACCGCTTCGAGGCCGGGCGCGGCTACGTGGAGGGCATCCGGGCGGCGCTGGCCGAGCCGCTGGTTGTGGTGCCGAGCCTCACGCCCTGCGATGTCTGGCTGGATGTGAGCATGCAGCGCCAGGGCTCGGACGTGGTGACCGTCGTCTCGCCCATGTTCCTCGATCCCAGCGCGCCGGCCGCCGACTACACGGAGGGCGCTCCGTACCATGTGCCCCATTACTGCGTGCAGGTGGCCAGCATTGCAGCCGACGGCACGGTGACGGACCTACGCCAGAAGGGGCTGGCCATCTCGCCCGAGCAGGTGGGAGCGGCCACGCCGCAGCAGGTGGAGGACCTGGCCGACGCCTTCCAGGGCTTCGAGCTGGACGGCGAACATACGCCGTACATGGGCGACCTGGACGCCATCGCGCGCAACAGCCTGTATGCGGTGCAGCAGGGTGTGGCCACGCACCTGCCCGAGGATCTGCCGGCCGAGGCCTGGGCTTTTTGCCAGACGATGGTTTTGCCCGGCGATATCGGCCGGACGCAGGTTGTGTGGAGCGAGGGCGATCCGGACCGGCCGGGCTGGTGGCGCAGGCGCGCGGCTGGTGTGTGGGGAGATTGGCGGCTGATCGGCTCCGGTGTGGGCATGCCCGTGGGCACGGTGTTCTTTTGGCCAGGCGCGACTGCGCCGGCGGGAGCTATAGCCATACCCGACGGCCCGCTACTTAGCCGCGCGACCTGGCCGGAGTTGTGGGCGATAGCCGAGGCCTCGGGCAACATCATTACCGAGGCAGAATGGCAGGCCCAGGCCGCCGTGCAATCCTCGGTCGGTTCGTTCAGCTCCGGTGACGGCGCGACCACATTTCGCACTCCGAGATGGCGCGACTTCGGCCGCGCGGCTGACCCGAGCAACGGGCGACCGGTGGGCACGTGGCAGGAGGATGCAGCTAGGCGGCTATACGGAGAGGTGTTGTCGGGTGCAATTGGCAGTGCCACGGCAAACTTCCTGGGGGACCAAGTCGCGGCCAACGGCGCATTGGAGTTGGTCAATCCGGGCTCTAAATCGGGGTGTGCGGACACAGGGGGGGCAGCGTACGGAGCTGACAAGCTGATTCTGGACTCTGCGTTAACCCTCCCGACCGCCGACGAAAACCGCCCCAAATCCGTCTCTTGGCTGCCCTGCATCCAGGCGGCCACCGTGCCGACCGACGCCGGCACGGTGAACATGCTGCAGCTCGCCAGCGACTTGGCGGGGCTGGAGGGGAGCAAGGCGGACAAGGCGGAGCTGGCGCAGAATAATGTGCTTATCGCACGGGATGAGAAAGCCCAGGGCACGGCAGGCGGGACGTTTACGTCCGGCGCTTGGCGTACGCGCGACCTGGCCGAAAAAGTTAACTCGATTCCAGGGGCGAGCGTGGCCGCCAATCAGATAACGCTGCCGGCCGGCACGTATCTGGTGGATGCACGCGCGCCGTCCTACGGAACCGTATCGCACCAGGCCAAGCTGTATGACGTAACGCATGCGCAAAACCTGATTGTCGGCACTGTTGAACGGACGGACGGGTCTTATCCATCGCAAACCTCCAGTTGTATCCGGGGCAAAATTGTGCTTGCCGAAGCGACCGCTATTGAAGTCCAGCACATTTGCAGCTTGTCCAGGTCAACGAATGGACTTGGGTTCGCGACCAACTTTGCGACTGAAGTATACACGGGCGTTATAATCGAGAGGATTGGCTAATGGATATCGCTCTTGCTCTTGGATCTCTTGTGCCTGGCGCTCGATTCGGCGGATCTCTGACCGCCAATACCCGCGAAGCCTACGACGCCTTGCGCTGGGAGGATGGGCGGTCAAAGCCGACGTGGAGCGAGCTTGAGGCCGCATGGCTAATGCTTGCTCGCGAGGCCAAACTCTCCGCTATTCATGCTGCCAAAAATGCGGCCCGTGATGGTGGATTCATCGTCGGCGGCGTGCTGTTTGACTCCGACGCGCCGGCCCGCATTGCTTACATGGAACTTGCCGCAGCCTTGCAGCAAGATCCGACGCTTTCGACGCGCTGGAAAGCATCTGAAGGTCAATGGGTTACGATGGACGCAATCAAATTTGCCGAAGTCTACGAGGCCGGCCGGGCGCATATCGAGAGCTGTTTCGGCTGGCAGGAGGCGCGGGAGCAGGAGATCTCAGCCGCGACTACATTGGCCGAACTGGAGGCCGTCTCCGAGACCTATACAGCTCCGGTGGCCGCCTAATGGGTAACAGCAACGGCTGCGGTGGAGCGGGTGAGATCAGCCGTACCTGGCGCTCCGTGTTCGGCACGCCTCCGCCCTGGGAAGGCTGTTGCGATGAGCATGACCTGGCCTACTCCCAGGGAGGTCCGGCCGAGTGGCGTGCCTGGGCGGACAGGATTCTCCGGGTCTGTATGATTCGGCGCGGTTATCCCGTGCGCGCCTGGCTATATTGGCTGGCTGTGCGGCTGTGCGGGGCTGGGCATTGGGCGGGTGAGCCGGATCCGGCTGTTGCCGAGGAAGCCGCATGATGTGGCAACCCGCCGTATTCACGCCGCCGGCATCAATCGCGGCCATGGTTCCGCAACTCTCCGGAGCAGTGGATACGCTGGACGCTGCACTCTCCAGCGGCGCGGGCAGCCTGGGCGGCCTCGGGCTGCCTGGCGGCGCCTCCGGCGGATCGAGCGCCGGCGAGCTGCGCGAGCAGGCCTCCGGGTTGCTCTCCAGCCCGGCCGCCTGTTTAGCCGTGACCCCCTACCATTACGGCATTGGCCAATGGCGCGGCGATCAGGCCTATCTGACGCCGCAGGGCGCTATCAGCGCCGTGGCGGGCAGGCTGGGAGACGCCGCGCTGCCGGCCGGCGTTACCGGCCTGGTGCTGCTGGTCATGGCCGCGCCTGCCCCTGGCCAGCTCGCCGCGGCGCTCGCGCTCTTCAATCGGGTATTTCCCATTCGGGAGCTGCAGCAAGCGGAGCGCCGGGGCAGCGCCCTGGCCAGCCTGGAAGAGGACAAGCTCAAGATCCCGGATGCGCCGGCGTACCCGGCCTGGGGCAAGGCCTCGCCGGAACGTGACGCCACTGGGCTGGCCACGTCCCGCGCCGTTGGCGCGCAACTGGCCGTGGCCGAAGGCCTCGCCGCAGCTCAAGCCTCGCCGGTGGAGCGCCTGGCCAGCTTCGCGGCGAAGGTAACCGCGGCCATGCGACAGCGCCAAGCCGATCTGGACGCGCTCATTGCCGGCATGTCCGGGACGGACAGCGGCTGGCATGGCGTCTACCTGGAGGGTGCAGGGCCGGATCTGGCCCGCCAGCTCCGCGAGGCCGCGCCTCCGCTGGACGCCGCCTACAAGTGTTCCGTGGCCGTGGGCTGGTTCGGGGCTGTCGGCCAGGTGGCCTACTACAAGGAGGCCTTCGGATTATGAGCTTCCTGCGCCTCGATGACTTCACCGTGCCTGGCTATGGCCTGCATGTTTCGCTGGGGCTCAAGTTCAAGGATGAGGACGCCTCGGGCGAGTCTTCCTCGACCTCCACGGCCAGCAAGGGCACCAAGGGCAAGCGGCTGGAGTGCAAGATCCACATCCGCTTCAAGGATGAGGCGGATCTGCGCAAGCTGACGCGGATAGCCGAGGGCAAGAGTGGGGGCGATCTCAAGGTCTACACCGTCACCAATCGCACGGCCAATGCCGCCAGCATGCGCCAGGCCAGGTTCACGGGCGACTTCAAGGCCGACGAGCAGGAGGACAAGCGTTGTTGGCTGGTCTCGTTCGCCTTGCTCGAGCATGTTTCGGTTCCGGAGCGCGTGGAGGTCCGCGAGGCCAAGAAGGACATTCAGACGCCGCAGAACGAAGGCCAGGCCGTCACTCCGCCCAAGACGGAAGAGGAACAGAAGCTCTCGCCGTTCGAGCAGTGGCTCAAGGCCCAGAACGACAAGGTGGGCGATTTTGAGGAGGGCGAGGCGCAAGCATGAAGCTCCAGAAGCGCATCCTTGTGGCCGGCTCCGAACTCCCTTTGGTGAGCGAGGATATCCGCCTGGACATCGACCGGCCGGGCCGGGCCATCTTCCAGGTGCGCGCCGGAGAGCAGCTCTCGGGCGAAGTTGTCTTTGCCCTCGGCTGGCACTTCGACGCAAAGCTCACGCGGTTCTTCACCGGCGAGGTGGAGCGCTGCGTGCCCGTGGACTCGACCCAGCAGCGCTTGTTCTGTCGGGAGGTGTCGGCCAGGCTCGATGCGGCGCATCCACTGGCTTTGCGCCATCCGACCTTGCGCGACGTGCTGGCCGCCTATGCGGCCCGCACGGGCCTGCGCTTCATCGTGCCGGATCGCGCCTACGCCTCCACCCGCGTGCCGTATTTCGGAACCCTCGGCTCAGGCTTTCACGGCCTGGCCAGGCTGGGCGAGGTGTTTTCCATCCCGGACTACTTTTGGCAGACCCAGGGCGATGGGCAGGTGTTCGTGGGTTCCTGGGAGGATTCCCGCTGGCCTAATCGGGCCGTGGAGCTGCCGGAATCAGTCCACTCGCAGGCCACGGCCGGGGGCAGCCAGAACATCCCGGCCATGCCCGCGCTACGCCCAGGGGCGATCCTGAACGGCCGGCGCGTCCTGTCCCTGCGCCTGGCCGGGCATGAAATGGGGGTCACATGCAGGATGCAATAAGGGCCGCCGTGCTCAAGCTTTTCCCGGAACTCTCCGGAGGGCTGCACCTGGACCGCTACGCGCGCGTGGTGGCCATTGCCGATCAGCCCGAAAAGGGCGCGACCTGTGAGCGCTTCCGGCCGCGCTACGCCGTGGACATCGAGATCCTTACCCCGGACCTGGAGCCGGATCCTGCTTTCCCGGTCTATCCGGCCGTACCGCTGCCCGTGCCGAGCGGAGCAGGGCAGGAGGCCGGGACGTTCGCATTCCCCGAGCCCGGCGCGCTCGTGGTTGTAGGCTTCGCCTATGGCAGGCCAGACCATCCCATTATCCGGCACGTCTATCCCATGGGCACGTCCCTGCCGGCCGTTGCGCCAAGGGAATGGCTGGCCCAGCAGTCCCCGGCCGTGTTCCAGCGCGCGGACGCCGCGGGTAACTGGGTCCGCCGCACGGACGCCGGCATCGAGGACGATTCGCTGACCAGGCTGGTGCGGGCCGTCGAGGCCGTCACCGAGCTGGCGCGCGAGTTCAAGCGCATCGAGGAGCATTCCACTATCGAGGTGGGCGGCATGCGCACCGTGGAGGTGGGCACGGTCCTTACCATGCTGGCCGGGCTGCGCGCGGATCTGGGCACGTTGGGCGACCTGAACCTGTCGGCCGGGGCGGACTCCACGCATACGACGGCCGGCGAGGCTACCGAAACCGTGGGCCAGAACCACACCAGCACCGTGAAGGGCAACCGTTCCGTTGCCATCGACGGCGACCGGCAGGAGACGGTCCAGGGCGAGCAGGAGACGACTATCGGCGGAGGCAGAACCGAGACCGTCACGGGCGAACAGACCACGGACATTGGCGGCGCGAAGACGGAGACCATCGGCGCGGATCTGGCCGTGAACGTGACCGGGAACAGCACGGAGATCGCCGCTGGCAATAAAGTCCTCCAGGCCGCGAACGTGACGCTCGGGGGCGGTGCGATAACATTGGTGGCCGGCACATTCGCCTGCATGGGAAGCGGAGGGGGCGGCGGTTCTGGCCCGAGCCTCTTCGCCGAGATCCTGGCCTGCCTCGATGAGATCAAGGCCGCATTGACCGTCCTGGCCTCGCATACTCACCCGACCGTGGGAGCCATCGTCCAGGGCGGCACGGTATCCGGACACGTTGCCAGCCTGGAGGAGCATCGCAACATCATTGGAGGCATCACCGCATGATACCCGCCGACGAGATCCGTTGCGGCACCTGCGGCAAACTCCTGGCCCGTGGCCAGGTCATTAGCCTGCATATCCGCTGTCCGCGCTGCCGGACAGACAACCACGTGAGAGCCATGAGCCCCAACTTCGAAGGCCGCGAGCCTCGAAATGGGGTTCGACATGACCACGCTGCTCGCTTCTGATCGCATTACCCTGCACCAAGGCGAAGCCCTCGGCATCTTGAGGGCGCTCCCGGACAACTCCGTCGATACCATCCTCACCGATCCGCCTTATTCGAGCGGCGGCATGACCATATCCGCCAGGCAGGCGGACCCCGCCCAGAAGTACCAACACGGCTCCACAAAGCGGCGCTATCCAGCCATGCTCGGGGATAACCGCGATCAGCGCTCCTTCACCCTGTGGGCCTCGCTCTGGCTTGCCGAGTGCTGGCGCATTGCGCGCGATGGGGCCCGGCTCATGGTCTTCACGGACTGGCGACAGCTCCCGGCCATGACCGACGCCGTGCAGGCCGCAGGCTGGATGTGGCGCGGCGTCCTGACCTGGCACAAACCCAGCGCCCGCCCCACCCTGGGAGACTTCAAGCGGGATGCGGAGTTCATCATCACGGGCAGCAAGGGCAAGCCGCTTACGCATACGCGCCGCTGCCTGCCCGGCGTCTACCGGCACCACGTCAATGCGAACCGCAAGGTCCACCTGACCGAGAAGCCCGTGCCCTTGCTCACGGATCTCCTGGAAGTCACCATGCCGGGCTGCACGGTCCTGGACCCCTTCGCCGGCAGCGGCACAACGGGCATGGCCTGCCTCCAAACCGGCCGGAGCTTCATCGGGATCGAGCTGTCTCCCGAGTACGCCGCCATCGCCGCGAAGCGACTCACGGAGGCAATGGAAGGATAGAGGAGCCTTGCACAGCACGGCACAGCCGAACGCCAGCCATAACCACAACAAAGGCCGGGAATCATCCCCGGCCTTTCCTTTTTCCACGCGCCAGCCGCGCCTCTCCGCGCTCCTTCACCAGCTTACGCTGACCAGACCCAGCCCGCGCCCGAAAGAGCGCCGCCCCCAGAAAAAAATCACTCCTCCGCACCAAACCTTCGAGCTTTTTCGATCAAAAAACGCAACGGCTCAGGGCATGGCAAGGGCATGCCAGCCCGCACGGGAGCGGCCTTAGCAGGAGGCGACCGCTTTTGCAGGGAGAGCAATGGAATGCAAAGGAGGGCAATTAGCTTGCGTGGTGATATGGATGCTAATTCGCATATCGGCTTGAAATGGCTTGCTTTTTAAAAATGAAGTTCATGGGATTGGGCATCCCTGTATGCCCTTTTGTATGCCCTAAAAAGAAACGGCTTGCGGGTAAACACCTGCAAGCCGTTGTAATCGCTGGTCGGGGCGGAGAGATTTGAACTCCCGGCATCCTGCTCCCAAAGCAGGCGCGCTGCCAGACTGCGCCACGCCCCGGTCTCCCTCAAGGGAGTGACTACTTACGCCAAAGCCTCGGGCCTGGCAAGGGGTAACAGCCTTGAGCAGAAGCGAAACGCTGCCGGCCAGCTTTTGCCGCAGGCTGGAAAAGGAAGTTCCCTGGCGTTCCGGGCGCGCTCCTTACCGGGTGGCCTGGGCTTGCCTAGAGCATTTTGCTTTTGAAAATGCTCTGCGAGCCGTGCGTCGGCATGGCTTGCCGCTAGCTTCGGCGTAGGCGCAATTCACTTGCGCCGTCATCGCCGGAGCGGGCGTCATAAAGGCAATCTGATCTAGATCGATGGGCGACGCGCTGCGCCGGATGTGCGGCCCTTGGCAGCGCGGTTCTTGCCGGCTTCTCCAGAGAGTCCCACGCCGGGAATTTCCAGTCCGCATTCGGGGCACTTGCCGTCCTTGATGGCATTGCTCGTGACCGAGAAGCCGCTGCGGTCCAGGCACAGACAGCCGCATTCGGGGCAGGTCGTGTGGTCCGAAACATGCCCCGGCACATTGCCCACATAGACGTACTTGAGCCCGGCCTCCTTGCCGATCTCCCAGGCCCGCTCAAGGCGTTCGACGGGCGTGATGGGTTTGGTCGTGAGTTTGTAGGTCGGATGAAAGCGCGAGATGTGCCAGGGCGTGTCCGCACCCACATCGTCGCGGATATAGGCGGCCATGCCCCGCAGTTCCTCGTCGCTATCGTTCATGCCCGGGATGAGCAGGGTGGTCAGCTCCAGCCACCAGCCCATCTTTTTGATGCTCACGATGTTCTTCAGCACGGGCTTAAGGCGGGCGTCGCAGATGTTGCGGTAAAAGTCGTCGTTGAAGGCCTTCAAGTCGATATTGGCCGCATGGATGATGTCGCGCAGGCGATCCAGGCACTTGTCGCTCATGTAGCCGTTGGAGACCCACACGTTCTTCAGGCCCTTGTCTATGGCCAGTTTGGCGCAGGGCTCGGCCAACTCAAAAAAGATGGTCGGCTCGGAATAGGTGTAGGAAATGCTCGCAGCTCCGTAGCGCAGGGCCGTTTCCACGATCACCTCGGGCGTGATGCGCTCGCCGCGCACCTCGTCGCCCTGCTTGGGCGGCATGGACAGGGAATAGTTCTGGCAGAACTGGCAGGCCATGGTGCAGCCCGGCGTGCCGATGGACAGGGACGTGGTGCCGGGCAGGAAATGATAGAGCGGCTTCTTCTCGATAGGATCGAGGTTCATGGCCGCGACCTTGTCGGCCGACAGGGACATGAGCCGGCCGTCATGGTTCTCGCGCACGCCGCACTTGCCGCGCGCGCCCTGCTCGATGAGGCAGAAATGGTTGCACAGTTCGCAACGCACGTGCTTGTCCGCGGCGGGCTTCCACAACTGGGCTTCGATCATGGCTGGCTCCTTTGGCCGGCCCGGTCCCGCTAACTGCCGGGGCGATAGACGCCTGGCTGCGGCACCTCGGCGCCGGGCTGATATTTCAGCACCGGTTTGGCGGGCTCCTGCTTGGCCGGCACGTCGATTTCCGGGACCACGTAGACCGCTCCATAGCGTTCGGGTTCCGCGCAGTCCGGGGCGGGATGAGCCACACCCAGAATACGGTCGCCGGTCTGCGGGTCCGTGGTTATGTATGGTCCGCTGACTTCTCCGGATTTCAAGGGTCTGATCTCAATGGTGTCTGTCGCTTCGGGCTGGGCCGCTTCCACGATGCCTGTGACGAGCAGGGCCGCCATCAGGGCAAGGGCGCTGGCAAAGGTCCGCATGGCACTCTCTCCTTGAATTTCCCTCATAGAGGGCCTATGAAGGCATGCATTCGAATAGTGTTCCATACACTCACACGCGAACTTGGAGACCAGCATGAACGACCGCTCCTCAGCATACAAGGCCGCCGGGGTCGATATAGACGCCGCCAACGATTTCGTGCGCGGCATCAAGGCCATGGTAGGCTCCACATTCACCAAAGGTGTCGTCACCGAGATCGGCGGCTTCGGCGGGCTGTTCAAGCCCGACTTGTCCTCCATGGAGGAGCCGGTCCTGGTGGCCTCCACCGATGGCGTGGGCACCAAGCTCCTGCTGACGGTCGCCTTCGGCCGCTACGACACCATTGGTATCGATCTGGTGGCCATGAGTGTCAACGACATTCTTGTCCAGGGCGCGCGCCCTTTGTTTTTCCTGGATTATCTGGCCATCGGCAAGGTTGACGTTGAGCGGCTCAAGGTCATCCTTTCAGGCGTGGTCGAAGGCTGCCGGCAGACGGGCTGCGCCCTGCTGGGCGGTGAGACGGCCGAAATGCCCGACCTGTACGCCCCGGACGAGTACGACATGTCCGGATTCTGCGTGGGGCTGGTGGACAACGCCAAGATCGTGGAGGGCGCGGGCGTGGCTGTGGGCGACGCAGTCATCGGCCTGGCCGCAAGCGGTATCCACTCCAACGGCTACTCCCTCGTGCGCAAACTCTTCGAGAAGTCGGGTCTCAAGGCCGACGATCAGTTCCCCGGCTCGGACAAGAGCGTGGCCGAGGTGTTGCTTGCGCCGACCGCCATCTATGTGCAGCCCGTGCTGAGCCTCATGCGCACCGTACAGGTCAAGGCCATGGCCCACATCACGGGCGGTGGCTTTTACGATAACATCCCGCGCGTGCTGCCCCAGAGTGTGGCCTGCGATATCGAGTTCGGTTCCTGGCCCATGCTGCCGGTGTTCGACTGGCTCAAGGCCACGGGCGAGCTGACTTGGCCCGAGATGCTCCAGATCTTCAACTGCTCCATCGGCTTCGTGCTCGTGGTGGATCAGAAGAGCAAGTCCGATGTCATCGACCGTCTGGCGGGCCATGGGGTCAAGGCCTACGAAATCGGCACCATCCGCCAGCGCAAGGGCGATGAGGAGCAGGTGCAGGTGCGCTTTCCGGCTTCGGCCAGCTAGGCCGCACGGGTTCCGGATTCAGAAAATGAAAGGCCGTGGAGTGCATCCACGGCCTTTTTGTTGTTTCTGCTGATGAACCGGGGCCGTCAGGCCTGTCAGGCCCGTCCCGCTCGCCTCACTCGTCTTTCCCGACTTTCTCGCCTTCTTCGTCCTTATCGACAGGCCCACCCAGGTACGGATTGAAATACCCGTAGCGCAGCCAGGGGCAGGCGTCCTTGAGGCGCTTGCGGAAGTTGGCCAGGCCCATGCCCGAGCCCTGGGCAAAGGGCGCGGCGATGGTCATGTACAGTTCCGGGTCCAGGTTCAGGTTGCGCAGCTGGATGAAGTCGACCTTGTGCTCGGAGACCAGAGCCGTCAGGGCCTCCACCTCCGCCTCGCTGTCGCTCACTCCGGGGAAGAACAGGAAGTTCAGGGAAACGAACAGGCCGTGCTGTTTGGCCTGGGCGATGGTTTCCACCACGTCCGCGAATGTGTAGCCCACGGGCCGGTAGTAGGCTTCGTACAAGGTCGGCCGCGCCGAGTTGAGGCTGACGCGGATCGAACTCAAGCCGGCCTTGGCCAGGGGCTCCATGGTTTGCGGCAGGCTTGCGTTGGTGTTGACGTTCACCGTGCCCTGGCCGCCGCCCGAACGGTACAGGCCCACTGCCTCGGCGATAATCGCTGCTTCCGTGAGCGGCTCGCCCTCGCAGCCCTGGCCGAAGGAGAATATGGGCCGCGGCTCGCGCTGCGCGTGATGGCGCATGATTTCCACGATTTCGGCTGCCGTCGGCGTGAAGGTGATGCGGCTCTGGGTGGAGGGGAAACCCGAATCCTTGGCTTGCAGGGATATGCAGCCAAGGCAGCGGGCGTTGCAGCCGCGCGCGGTTGGCAGGGGGCACTCGAAGCGGCCGAGGGCCAGGTTGCGCGCCGCCGGACAACAGTAGGTCAGGGCACACGTGGCCAGGTGGCGCACCAGTCGATTGTCCGGATAATTTTTGAGCATGGCTTCGGCGCCGCGCTTGATCTTGTCCTTGGGCACGTTCTTGAAGACCTGCCGCTGGTCTTCGTCCACACGCGAGGCGCAAACCCAGAAGCGACCGTTCTCGAAACCAACGGCGCCATAGGCGAACAGCGGAAGCCTGGGCGCGCCCTTGTCCGTGACATAGGCGGCCAGGCCGGAGAGGGTGTAGCCGGGGCAGGCGAAGGCCGCCACGGCGAAATCCTCCTGCACCTGCACATCGCCCGTGACCGGGTCGAGGCCCACGGCTCGACGGGCAGGGAGCATGAACAGGTCACTCTCGGCCGGTAGGGAGACTATCTCGTCAGGGCGCGGCGGGCCGAACTCGCCTCCGCGGCGCACAAGCATGGTCAAGTCGGGATGGTCATAAATATTGCCTTGGGCGTCGGCGACTACGAGGCGGGGGGTGGGCTTTTTTTTCTTGGTCATGGCTCCTCCGGCGAATCAGGCGAATCGGGCGGATTGGTCAGACCGGACGAATCAGGCAGAGCGGCCTGGCCTGGCGGACCAGGTGGATGAACAAGGCGGCACACCGTGCGGAAGCCAGGTGGAGTAGGCCCTTGCACGCCCTGTGCGCTCTTCATGCAGGAGACGTCCAGCCTCATGCGCGGGTCGGCGTCGGATAACGAGAGAGACGCGAGGGTCGGCCCGCTCCAGAAACACGAAAAGGGGCGAAGCCGAGCGGCTTCGCCCCATTGATCGCGTGAATGGGAACCCGGCGCGGTTTAGCGCTTGGAGTACTGGTAGCGGGCTCGAGCGGCACGCTGACCGTACTTCTTGCGTTCCTTCTGGCGGGAGTCGCGGGTCAGGAAACCCGCCCGCTTGAGAACGGGGCGCAGGTTCACATCGAGCTGCAGCAGGGCGCGGGAAATGCCGTGACGAACGGCCTGGGCCTGTCCGGCGACGCCGCCACCGCAGACGTTGACCTTGATGTCCAGCTTGCCGAGCAGCTTGGTCAGGTTCAGGGGCTGGCGGATGATCATCTGCAGCGTGGCGCGAGGAAAGTACTCCTCGTAGGGACGCTCATTGATGACGATCTGCCCGGTACCTTTGTACAGGCGGGTGCGGGCCACGGAGTTTTTCCGCTTGCCGGTGCCGTAGAAAAAATCTTCGCTCATGTCGCTCTCTCCGTGATTCGCCTAGGCGAGTTCCAGCTGCTTGGGCTGCTGGGAGGAATGCGGGTGTTCGGTTCCGGCATATACTTTGAGCTTCTTGAGAAGCGCCCTGCCGAGGCGGGTCTTGGGCAGCATACCCTTAACCGCCAGGAGGATGACATCCTCGGGCTTCTTCGCCAACATGTCCTTCAGAGGGGTTTCCTTGAGTCCACCCATGTGGCCGGTGTGCTTCCTGTAGATCTTGTCGGTCATCTTCTTGCCGGTGACCTTGATCTTGGCGGCATTGACCACAACGATGAAATCACCGTTGTCCACGTAGGGCGTGTACTCAGGCTTGTGCTTGCCGCGCAGGCGGAGCGCGATCTGGGTGGCCAGGCGGCCCAGGATTTTTTCATCAGCGTCGACAATGAACCAGTCGCGCTGGATGTCCTGGGGCTTGGGGGTATATGTCTTCATGAAAAGCTCCTTGCTCAGAACTCGAAGGGGTAACTTCTTAGTCAGAAATACGGGTGCTGTCAAGCGACGAGCTCCCGAAGCCTTGAAAAGCGCGAAAAGGCCTTAATCAACCCGGGCTTGTGCTTTGCTTGGCCACGGGCTAGAAAGTCTCGCCGGGGAAGTCTGTAACGGACGGCGGACGGCGAGGGGTGGATGTAACCGAAAATTCAGGTCATGCCAAGTATTAGAAAGAGCCTTTTGCAGCTTGTCTTCTCGGGCTCGTTCATGAAGCGCTGGAACGATAAGCTGCGACCCATGGAACTGTTCGAGGTGGACAAGCAGGCGCACAAGATGATGATCGCCTGGCTCTTGTACATGGAGAACTGTCAGGGGCTGGGTGAAGAGGAGCGCTTGAGCCTGGCCGAGCAGTTGGTGGAGGGCGGCCTGTTTGATTATTTTTTCCGCCTGATCATCACTGATATCAAGCCGCCGGTCTTTTATCAGATCAAAGCCAACCCTGACCACTACCGCCGGCTGTCGGAATGGGTGCTCGCCGAGTTGACCCCGCGCATCCAGACCCTTGGCGAGGAATTCATAGGCCGCATGCGCAGCTACCTCGCCGTGCCGGACCCGCAGGATCCGGCCGGTCGCATCCTGCACGCCGCGCATATTTATGCCAGCCGCTACGAGTTTCACCTCATCAAGGGCCTGAATCCCTGGGATGAGGAGTTGGACGAGATCGAGAACGACTTCACGACTATCCTGAATGCCCACAGCGACCTGCGTGGGGTGCCGGAGCTCATGAACGAGACCTCGGCCCTGGCGCGCTTCGCCAAGCTCTGCGGCAGGCTGCGTTTTCAGCGCCGCTGGTCCCAGACTCCGCGCATCCCCGAGACCTCCGTATTGGGGCATCTGTTCATCGTGGCTGCCTTCGCCTATCTCTTCAGCCTGGAGATCGGGGCCTGTCGAGGGCGAAGATTGAACAATTTCTTTACGGGGCTGTTTCACGATCTGCCCGAGCTGCTCACCCGCGACATCATTTCGCCGGTCAAGCGCAGCGTGGCGGGCATCGCCGACATCATCCGCGAATATGAGGAAAAGGAACTGGAAAATCGGGTTTTCGCCAGGCTGTCGGCAGGAGGGCACTATGAGATCGCCGAACGGCTCAAGTATTTCCTGGGCTACGGCCTTGAGCAGGAACTCGGCAATACCGTGCGCCAGAACGGTGAAACGGCACTGGTAAGCTTTGAGGATCTCCAGGAATGGTATAACGATGACCGCTTCGACCCGCGTGACGGCGAGCTGGTAAAGCTGTGCGACAACCTGGCCGCGTTCATTGAGGCCTATACGGCCTTGCGCAACGGCATCACCTCGGACCAGTTGCAGCAGTCCCTATGGCGCATTAAGAGCGCGTACCAGAAAGATTCCTACAAGAGCGGCGTGCATATCGGCTCGCTGCTTGCAGATTTCGACTAGTCCGCAAGCGGGCGTGCGCGGCCGGCCTGATTCCTGCGGCTTTCGGCTTGTCCGCGAGATCCGGGACTGCGGCCCCGTCGGTCATTAGAGCAGATTGCTTTTAAGACGCCCGCTCCGGCGTTAACGGTGCAAGTGAATTGCGCCTACGCCTACGCAGCGGCAAGCCATGCCGACACATGGCTTGCAGAGCATTTTCAAAAGCAAAATGCTCTAAGATATGGGCGGCCCGCACGCTGTCCAGCGGATGCGGTTTTGAGGCGCCTGGCGCAGTAGTGACGAGCAGATCAAACATCAATGAGGAGAACCGAATGCTGTTGCGCAAACGAGCCTGGGACATCATGCGCGAGGATTTCCTCGTCGTGGAGGAAGAGACGAGCATGGCCGAGGTCATTACCAAGCTTCGCGAGTCCATAAGCAAGCATGCCGACAATGATTTCGCCATTGTGGTCAAGGAGAGCGGACAACTCGCAGGCGTGATCACCGCGCGCGACATGCTGCGCGCCATAGAAGATTGCGTGCTGCGCGACGATGTCGTGCGCAATGCCGAGGAGACCGACTGGGATCGCGCCTTTGCCAAGGCCTGCACCCTGTGCTGCCACCGCAGGGTCAAGGATATAATGGAGCGCAAGCCGCCCACGGTGCGGCCCAATGACCCTGTATTATTGGTGCTGAATAGCCTGGTGGACAGCAAGGTCCGTTGGGCCGTGGTGGAAGAAGGGGGCAAGCCCATCGGCGTGGTGGTCATAAACGACTTGTTCAACGAGATCAGCCGCGAGATGGTCAGCTCATTCTAGAGCAGATCGCTTTTAAGACGCCCGCTCCGGCGTTGACGGCGCAAGTGAATTGCGCCTACGCCTATGCGGCGGCAAGCCATGTCGACGCATGGCTTGCAGAGCATTTTCAAAAGCAAAATGCTCTAGCAGGGCGACCCTAACTTGCGATAAAAAACGGCCCGCCAGGCTTGCCGGCGGGCCGTTTTGTTCCAGGTGGGACTAGCCGATTTCGCGCACGGCTATCGGAAGTTTCTTGGTCAGCACTTCGGACTGGAAAAATTTCGTGATCTTCGCATCGTAGCGCTTCTCGTCCCGGGCAAGCTCCCTGACTGCCATCTCCGGATCCAGGCCTTCGCCGTAGGGCTTGTCGGTGATCATGGCGCAGTAGGAGTCCACGATACCCGTGAGCCGGCCGACGTAGGAGATTTCGTTTTCCTTGAGCTTGTTGGGATAGCCGGAGCCGTTCATGCGCTCGTGATGCTCCAGGACGGCCTTTTCCGCCTCGCTGAACTTCGCGTCGATCTTGGTCAGCACTTCGTAGCCCAGCTTGGGGTGTTGCAGGAGCTTGGATTGCTCCTCGGGCGTCAGGTTGTTGGCCTTGTCCCGGATGAAGGCGGGGATCTTGGCCATGCCCACATCGTGCAGAAACAGGGCCAGGGCCATGTTGTCCAGGTTCTTGCGCGGGATGTCGGCCTTGGTGAAATCCTCGGACTGCATGCACAGGAACAGCCCCAGGCCCACAATGCCGCTGTTGACCGAATGGTTGGCCAAGGTGTGCTTCTTGTGCAGCCGTTTGACCAGGCCCTTGATGCGGTAGATATCCGCCGCCAGATACTCCGTGAGCACGAAGATGTCCTCGCGCAGGCGCTCATAGACTGCCTTGACCGGCTGCTCCTGGAAATGCTCCATGCGCATGGTCAGGGCCTGCATGAGGATGTCGCAAATTTCGCTGGGCTTTAGATTCTTGTCAATGAGCACCAGGTCGAGCTGATGGCTGATGTGCTTGACGTAAATGGGATGATCGCTACGCGATACGAAGGCGAAGCCCTCCTGCACGAGCCGTTCAAGTCCCTCGACCTGCTCGTTGCTCAGGCGCTCGCCTACCCTATAATAAGGCTCCAGCCTGCCAATGGCCTCATGGAAGCGATAGATGTTCAGCGGTGGCCGGTACTTGGAAAAGCTGTTTCGAATATCCAGATTAATCTGGTAATATTCTTCGTTAAGGCTGTCGGGAACGTCCAGTAGTTTCTTTGTCATGGTGTTTTACATGGCGTTGGGCGCACTTGTCTGCCTGCAGCGAACCTCATTCAGCGGTTGGGCAACATGCGCGCTATTACTAGACACAAATCGTTAATCGATTCGCTTTCCCTAAACCCCTGCGCCTTGATATCAACCTTTCCAATACGTTTGCAAGTGTGCATTTGGGTGGTCCGCTTACGCACGACAGACCTGAGTGGAGGTCCCGCTCATGCCGATGCGCATCTCGCTTGGTGTTCAATGCAGCCTTTAGAGCAGATTGCTTTTAAGACGCCCGCTCCGGCGTTGACGGCGCAAGTGAATTGCGCCTACGCCGAAGCTAGCGGCAAGCCATGCCGACGCATGGCTTGCAGAGCATTTTCAAAAGCAAAATGCTCTAAACATGACAGGCTAGGATCCCACCCGTCTTGTTGGCGACGTTATGCGTAGGTTCCAGAGTGTCACGCGCATATACGATCTGGGACAATTCCGCGCTGGTGTCCAGAATGCGCAGCAAGGTTGTAGTGCGCAAGAAGCGCCAGCCTGTATGCAGCGCCCGTCCATGTCGTGACCGGCCCATGAGAGCCAAAGCCATATGGTTCCAGACAGGTAGGCTGAACATTGGCCGCACCAGCTTGAGAAAGGTCATGGAGGGCTGCAGGACACATGCGCATGGTTGCCTTTCTTCGTCATCTTCCGCCTGCGGAAATAAATCAATGAAGCCATTCGCAAGCTCATTCGGCCTGTTATCGCGGTTTTTGCGGTCTGGGCAAGGTTTTAATCACTGTCAAGTCTCTTTTAGATTGACAAAAGTTTGTGTCTGGATGAGGAGTGAGTGGGATTGTGTGGTAAATTGTGGGAACTTAAGAGGCAAAGGGCATGTTCCGGGGCAGGTCGTTACGCAACATCGATGCCAAGGGCAGACTCATGATTCCGCCGGAATTCCGGGATCAAGTCATTGCCGCGGCCCCGGAAGGCAAGCTCGTGCTTACCAATTACGATGAAGCCATCTCCTGCTATCCCTTGTCCGCGTGGGAGGAAATCGAGCTCAAGTTGAGCCAGCTCAAGAATCCCCCCTTGAAAGTGCGCACCTTCTTGCGCTTTTTCCTGGGCGGCGCCCAGGAAGTTACCCTCGACAGCCAGGGACGCATTCTCGTCCCGCCGACACTGCGTGAATATGCCGGGTTGGACAAGGAACTCTACCTTGTGGGCATGGGGGTTAAATTCGAGATCTGGGATAAGAGCCGGCATGACGAGCAAATTCTGTCGCAAGTGCACGAGGACTGCTCAGAGGCCATCGCAGCCACGGGCATAGAGGTGAGTCTGTAAGCCATGATGCGCGAACTGGCACATAAGGAGCAAGGCGAGCACGGTCACATCAGTGTTCTGCTCGCGGAAACCCTGGAGTTTTTGGCTCCCAGGCCTGGTGGCCGTTATCTGGACGGCACCTTGGGCTTGGGCGGCCACAGCGAGGCCATTCTGGAGCTTGCCGGTCAAGGCGCCGAATTGCTGGGCCTGGATCGTGATGCTCAAGCCCTGGAACGCGCCAGAACACGTTTGGCCCGGTTCGGCCAAGCGGCGCATCTTGTCCAGGCTCCCTACAGCAGTTTCGAGGCCGAGATGGAGAATCTGGGCTGGGACCTGCTCGACGGCGCGGTGTTGGACCTGGGCATCTCCTCGCTGCAGGTGGACCTGGCCGAACGTGGCTTCAGCTTTATGGCCGAGGGGCCGCTGGACATGCGCATGGACCCGGACAGCGGCGCGGCGCCGGCCTCACAGATAGTCAACAAGGCTTCCTGCGAGCGGCTCAAGGAGATCATCCGGGACCTGGGCGAGGAGCCCATGGCCGGGCGCATCGCCCGGGCTATCGTGGAGGCTCGGCAAGATAAGGAGATCGAGACGACTCTGGAGCTGGCTGCCATTGTGGCGCGGGCGTATCCGGCCAAATGGCGGCGCACGGCGCGCAATCACCCGGCTACCAGAACCTTCCAGGCCCTGCGCATGGCCGTGAACAGCGAACTGGAGGAACTGGAGTCCTTTCTGTCGCGCATCACGGACCGGCTGCGCCCCGGCGGCAGGGTGGTCATCATTTCCTTCCATTCCCTGGAGGACCGCTTGGTGAAGTGGGCTTTCCGGGAAGATGCCAGGAAGTGCCGTTGCCCCAGAACACAGCCGTTTTGTGATTGTGGCGGACAACCCAGGCTCAAGCTGCTGACGAAGAAGCCCCTTGCGCCATCGGAACAGGAGATGGCCGCCAATCCCCGCAGTCGTAGCGCCAAGCTGCGCGCGGCCGAGCGGGTGGGGGAGGCTGGACAGTGAAGAGCGGACACTTGCTGACCGCTAACCTGGCCCTGGCCATGTTTCTGGGTTTGGGTCTCGTGTGGGTGAACATCGAGCGCGTGGAATTGGCCTACGATCTACGCCGCCTGGAGTTGGAGTCGCGGGAGCTGCGCTCGCTCGTCGACAAGCTGGAGATGGAGCGAAACAATTTGTGCGCGCCGTACAACCTGCGGCGCAAAGCGCCGGAGTTCGGGCTTCGGCCAGCCCGGACAGGCCAGATACGGCGAGTGGAGGCGGCCCGGCCTGAACCAGAGGTTCAGTAGCTGAGCGATGTGCCATTGGGGCGGCTGAGAGGTCGGGAAGGTGTTGTTCCGATGCAGGTGGGAACGGGCAAGATGAAGGACACAAGCAGGCGCAGGCTGGTTATCGGCCTGGCCTTTTTCCTGCTTGCCTGGCTGGGGCTGTGGCTCCGGGCGGGGTGGGTCCAGGTCGTCAAGGGCCCGCAATATTCCGAACTGGCCCGCCGCCAGCATCTCTCGGCCGAATTCGAGCGTGGCCGACGCGGCAATATCCTCGACCGTAACGGCGTGGTTCTGGCCAAGTCGATTCCCATCGAGTCGGTCTATACCCGGCCCTTGGAGATTCCCGATGCCTGGCAGACCGCTCAAGTGCTCGCGCCCATTCTGGACGAGCCCGTTAAAGAGCTGGCCAGGAAACTGCGCTCCAAGAAAAATTTTGTCTGGCTTTCGCGTCAGATCGACGACCGGGCCGCGTCCAGGATCAGGCAGAAGAAGCTGCCGGGCATTCATCTTGTGCCGGAGTACGCCAGGCTCTATCCCAACGGCCATGTGGCCGGGCCGCTCATCGGTTTCGTGGGCCTGGACGGTGAAGGGCTGGAGGGACTGGAGCGATCCTTCGATGGCGAGCTGGTCGGGCGCACGGCCGAGATAGTGCTTGCCCGGGATGCCTCGGGCCGCAAGCTTTACCTCGATGCCGAGGGTCGCGAGATGGATATCGACGGCCGCGACGTGCGCCTGACCATTGACGTGCAGGTGCAGGCCGAGGCTGAATCGGCCCTGGCCCGGGCCGTAACCCAGTATGGAGCCACCTGGGGCGGCTGCTTGGTCATCGACGTGCCCAGCGGCGATATCCTGGCCTGGGCCAGTTATCCGTTTTTCAATCCCAACGTCTACCGGGGTAAGTCGCCCAGCCGCTGGCGCAATCGGCTGGCTCTGGACATCATCGAGCCCGGCTCGACCCTGAAGCCGTTCCTCATCGCGGCCGTGCTGCAGGAAGGCCTGCGCCGGCCTGCGGACCCCATATTCTGCGAGAACGGCCGCTGGCGGTTGCACAGCAACATCATCCGCGACACGCACGCCTATGGCGAGCTGTCCGTCACCGATGTGCTCAGCTTTTCTTCCAATATCGGCTCGGCCAAGCTTGGACTGGAGCTTGGCGCCGAGCGGTTCTGGAACTACATGAACGCGCTGGGCTTCGGCCGGCCTACAGGCCTGCCCCTGTCGGCCGAAAGCCGTGGGCTCATTCGCCCCTCCGCGCAGTGGAATGAGATCGACACGGCCTCGGCCTCCTTCGGACAGGGCGTGGGAGTCACGGTGCTGCAGCTTGCCCAAGCCTACCTGGTGCTGGCCGCCGATGGACAGGACAGGCGGCTCCGGCTGGCTCAGACCTCCGTTTCGCCGCAGGCCGAACCCCGGCAGGTTTTCTCCCCCGAAGTGGCCAAAGCCGTGCGCGCCATGCTCGTGCGCGCGGTGGAACAAGGCACGGGCAAGTCGGCTCAGATACCCGGCGTGAGCGTGGGCGGCAAAACCGGCACGGCCCAGAAAGCCAGCCCCGAGGGCGGTTACGGCAGCGGCTATAGTTCTTCTTTCGCCGGCCTTGTGCCGGGCGACAATCCCCGCTACCTCGTGGTGGCCTTGCTGGATGAGCCGACCAAGGAGCAATACTACGGCGGCCTCGTGGCCGCGCCGGTTGTGCGCGACGTGGCGATCAAGACCCTGGCCTACTACGGCATCCTGCCTGACGAAGTCCTTGCGGCAGCCGCAGCCATGTCCTTGGCGACTCCGGTGGGCGGCCCGGCAGCCGACGGCCGGGTAATGCTGGTCAGCAAACCTCTCTCGGCAGACACCGTTCCTGACCTGCGCGGCATGGAATTGCGCCGGGCCGTGGAGATTCTGGCGCGTAGCGGCCGCATCCCTCAGATCATTGGGGATGGTTCCGTTGTCGCCAAGCAATTGCCGGCCGCAGGCAAGCCCTGGCCGGCTTTGGGCGATGATTCTTTTACAGTCTGGCTTTCCCAAGCCAGGGAGTCCTAGAGCATATGCATTCGGTTGATGTCTCATGGAAAGAACTGCTAGCGGCCGTGCGCGCCGGACGGCCCGTCCGTGCGCATTCGGGCAAGGTCGGCGCGGGCGACGTGTTCGTGGCGGTACCCGGTCCCCAGGCCGATGGCGCGGGCTTCATTCCTGACGCCCTTGCGCGTGGCGCGGCCTGGATTGTGGCCGCTCCAGGCGTGCGCCTGCCAGAAGGAGCTACGGCCAGGCTGGTGACCCACGACGACCCGCGCCAAGCCCTGGGCGATCTGGCCCAGGCCGCTTTCGGCACGGCCGGTCACGGTTACAAACTCGTAGGTGTTACCGGCACCAACGGCAAGACGACTATTTCCTATATCCTTGAACAGCTCTTCGGCGGCTCCGGCCGCAAGGTCGGAGTGCTGGGCACCGTGAGCTACCGCTGGCCCGGCTTCAGCATGGACGCGCCGCTGACCACTCCGGACTGCCTCAGCCTGCACGAGATGCTGGCCAGGATGGACAAGGCCGAAGTGGATTTGGCGGTCATGGAAGTTTCTTCCCACGCCCTGGATCAGCAGCGAGTGGCGGGTCTTGCGTATGACGCCGCAGTGCTGACCAACCTGACCCAGGACCATCTGGATTATCATAAGGATATGGAGACGTACTTCCAGGCCAAGGCGCGGCTGTTCCGCGAATTGCCCAAAGAGGGCAAGGCCTGGGTCGTCAACTACGAAGATCCCTACGGTCTGCGCCTCCTGCGGGAGGGCCTGAGCGCCGGTCGGTCCGTGCTCGGTTATGGCCTGGAGACGCCTCCCGTGGGCATGCCGGCAATCCGCGCCGAGATCCGCGCCATGAGCGCCGCGGGCCTGGAACTGGCCGTCGAGTTCGAGGGGCGACGTTTCGAGCTGGTCTCGCCGCTAGTGGGCCGGCACAACGCCATGAACCTCCTGGCGGCCATGGGCGTGGGCTTCAAGCTCGGACTCCGCGAGTCCGACATGCAGGCCCTGGCCGGATTCACCGGCGTCTCCGGCCGCTTGGAGCGCGTGACCAACCCGCACGGCCTGAACGTATTCGTGGACTATGCTCACACGCCCGACGCCCTGGTCAACGTGCTTTCGGCGGTCAAGGCCCTGGGCGTGCGCAGGCTCGTGTGCGTGTTCGGCTGCGGCGGGAATCGCGACCGGGCCAAGCGGCCGCTCATGGGCCAAGCCGTATGCCGTCATGCCGATGTGGCCGTGCTTACCTCGGACAACCCGCGCCATGAGGACCCGCTCGCCATCATCGAGGACGTGAAGCCGGGCCTGTCCGGCTGCGCGCGGGTGGTCATCGAGCCTGACAGGCGCAAGGCGATCGCCTTGGCCCTGGAGGGACTGACCGCGGAGGACGCTCTGGTCGTCGCCGGCAAGGGACATGAGCCCTACCAGCAGATCGGGGATGTGAAGCATCCCTTTAGCGACCAGCAGGTGGTGAGGGAGTTGCTCGGATGAAGATGGAGCTTTCGCGCATCGCAACGGTTCTGAACGCCTTGGGCGAGCAGACCGACGGACGCACGGTGACCCGCGTGCAGATCGACAGCCGCGTGGTCCAGCCCGGCGACCTGTTCGTTTGCCTGCCGGGCGAGCGCGTCGACGGTCACAGCTTTGCGGCGGACGCCGTGCGCAAGGGCGCCGTGGCCGTCCTGGCCCAGAGGCCCTTGCCCGAAGTGGATGGCGCGCCGGTGCTCCTGGTGCGGGACACGTGCAAGGCCCTGGGCGACCTGGCCGTGGCCTGGCGTGGCAGCGTGCAGAGCCGCGTGGTGGCGGTTACGGGTTCGGCCGGCAAGACCACGGTCAAGGAGCTGATCGCTCAAACCTTGGCCGCCGAGATGAGTGTGGCCAAGAACCACAAGAATTTGAACAACCAGATCGGGCTGCCTTTGTCCATGCTCGCCGCCAGCGGTGAGGAGGACGTTTGGGTCATGGAGGTCGGCATCAGCCGCCAGGGCGACATGGAGGAGCTGGCTCCCATTGCATCTCCCGATCTGGCCGTGATCCATAATATCGGTCCGGCACATCTTGAAGGGCTGGGCAGTCTGCGTGGAGTGGCCAAGGCCAAGGCCCACTTGCTGACATCCGTGCGCCGCGGCGGCGCAGCCATCGTGAACCGGGATTATCCCGAGTTGTGGGAGGCCGCGCAGCGCATTTTCCCAAGCGTCCAGGCCATGAGCACGCAGAATGAGAAAGCGCCATACTTCTGCACCTACCTTGGTCCCTCGCAGCAGGGCGGCGTGTTCCTCCTGCGTCTTGAGGATGAACGGTTGGAAGTCGACCTGCCCTTTCTGGGCGCACATTTCGCCGAGAATGTGGTGGCCGCGGCATCGGCGGCCTACCGCCTGGGCATGAGCGCGGGGTCCATCGTGCAGGCCCTGGCCAAGGCACAATTGCCGGACCAGCGCTTCGCGGCGCATCATCTGGGCTTCGGAACCCTGATCGACGACACGTACAACGCGAATCCCCTGTCCATGAGCAGGGCGATTCAAGCCGCAACGGAGCTTGCCGGCAACCGGCCCCTGGTGCTTGTGCTGGGCGATATGCTCGAACTGGGCTCCGAGGCCGAGGCCGAGCACGTCAGGCTTGGCGAACGAGCCGCGGCCTCGGGCTGTGCGGCGGTCGTCTACCGCGGAGGATTCGCCAAGGCCGTAGCCAGGGGACTGGTACAGGCCGGCTTCAAGGGCCGGTTTCAGGAAGTTCGCGCCGGGGCGGAACTGGCGCCGGTGCTGGAAGACCTCGGATTGACCAAGGAGCAGGCCGGAACCGTCATCCTGGCCAAGGGTTCCAGGTCCAGCCGCATGGAAGAGTTCGTTACCGCCTTACGCAGCAGCTACGGCTCGAATGGAGGAGCCGGGCAATGATCTATCATCTTCTGTATCCCCTCGCTGGCGAGATCAGCGCCTTCAACGTTTTCCGGTACATCACGTTCCGGTCCATCTATGCGCTGCTTACGGCGCTGCTCATTTCCATCCTCTTCGGCCCGCTCATGATACGCTGGCTCAAGAGAATCAAGTTCGGCCAGTACATCCTGGAGGACGTGGCGGCGCATAAAGCCAAAGCCGGCACGCCCACCATGGGCGGCATGCTCATCGCCGCGAGCCTGGTGCCCAGCGTGCTCCTGTGGGCCGATCTGACCAACATTCATATCTGGTTGTGCATCATCGTGTTCCTGGGTTTCGGCCTGGTGGGCTTCCTGGACGATTTCCTCAAAATCAAGCGCAAGCGCAACCTGGGGCTCTCGGCGCGGACCAAGCTTTTGGGCCAGTTAGCCGTGGCCGGCCTCGTGCTCGTGCTGCTTATCGATCATCCGGCCTACTCCACCAAACTGGCCATGCCCTTCTTCAAGGACTTCACTCCTGACTTGGCTTGGCTTTATCTACCTTTCGCTGTTCTGGTCATGGTCGGATCGAGCAACGGCGTGAACCTCACCGACGGCCTGGACGGCTTGGCCATCGTGCCCACGGTGGTGGTCAGCGTGGTCTTCACGGTCTTCGTCTACGTGGCCGGCAACGTGAACCTGGCCAACTATCTCCAAGTGGCTTACGTGCCGGGCGTGGGCGAGGTGGCCGTGTTCTGCGCGGCGCTCGTGGGCGCCGGGCTGGGCTTCTTGTGGTTCAATGCCTATCCGGCCCAAGTCTTCATGGGCGACGTGGGCTCGCTGTCACTCGGCGGAACCCTGGGCTTCATCGCCGTGCTGGCCAAGCAGGAGCTGCTGTTGCTCGTGGTGGGCGGACTGTTCGTGGTGGAGACCATTTCGGTCATCCTGCAGGTCAGCTACTTCAAGATGTCCGGGGGCAAGCGCATTTTCCGCATGGCCCCGCTGCACCACCACTTCGAGCTCAAGGGTATTCCCGAGTCCAAGATCATCATCCGTTTTTGGATACTATCCGTGCTCCTGGCCTTGGTGGCCCTGAGCACGCTCAAGCTGCGCTAGGGGAGGAAAGCGAACCATGCGCGAACTCATACATGCTGGGCAATTGGCGGGTTATCAGGCGGTCGTTTTGGGTGCTGGCAGTTCCGGAACCGCCGCGGCCACACTGCTGGTGTCCCTTGGCGCCAAAGTGCGCTGGCTGGAGCGCAAGGATCCGGGCGAGGATGTGCGCCGCTTCGCCGCGGACAAAGGCATCGACATGCAGATCGGCGAGCACACGCCGGAGCAGTTCGCGGGCGTGGACCTCGTGGTGGTCAGCCCGGGAGTGCCCGTGCGCAAGATGGGCCATCTGCTGGGCGACATGCCCGAGCGCAAGGTCGTCAGCGAGCTGGAGCTGGCTTCCTGGTTCGTGAGCGAACCCATTCTGGCCGTGACCGGCACCAACGGCAAGACCACCACCGTAAGCCTGTGCGGACATATCCTCAGGGAGTCCGGCAAACGGGTCTTCGTGGGCGGCAACATAGGCACGCCCCTCTCGGAGTACCTCCTGGGCGGCGAGCGCGCGGACATCCTCGTGCTGGAAGTTTCCAGCTTCCAGTTGCAGAACTGCCGGACTTTCAAACCCCATGTGGGCGTGCTGCTGAACTTCTCGGCCAACCATCTGGACTATCACGAGTCCATGGAAGAGTACCTGGAGGCCAAGCTCAAGCTGTTCGCACGCCAGACCGAGCAGGATCTGGCCATTGCTCCGCTTAACATGAAGGACGAACTGGAGGCGCGCGGCTTCACCAAGGCCAAGCGCGTCTACTATGTTCCCAGCAACCGCTTCGAAGGCGCCCGGCTGCTCGGCGTGCATAACAAAGCCAACATGGAGGCCGCCTGGCTGGCCTGTCGGGCTTTCGGCGTGAGCGATGACCAGGCCCGCGCGGCGGTCATGAGCTTCAAGCCGCTTTCGCACCGCATCGAACCGGTCATCGAGACCGGCGGCGTGCTCTTCGTGGACGACTCCAAGGCCACGACCATCGACGCCATGGCAGCGGCCATTACGGCCTTTGATCGGCCCGTGCGCCTGCTTGCCGGTGGGGTGTGGAAGGGCGGCGATGTGGCCGCTCTGGTGCCGCTGCTTAAAGACCGGGTCAAGTCCGTGGGCTTGTTCGGCAAAGCTCGCGAGGTGTTCGAGGGCGCCTGGCAGGGGCACGTGCCCCTGTTCTGGGAACCGACGCTGGAGCCTGCGGTGAAGCGTCTGTACGCCGAGGCACAGCCCGGGGATGTGATCCTGCTCTCTCCGGCCACGGCGAGTTTCGACCTGTACAAGGACTACAAGGCCAGGGGCGACGACTTCCAGCGCATCGCCCGGGGCTTGTCTGGAGCGGGAAGCAAGGCATGAACGAGCGCAGGGCGGAACGCATGGAGCGCAGGGGGTTCGACTACCTGCTCCTGGCCGCGGCCTTGGTCCTGTTGGGCCTGGGACTGGTCATGGTGCTTTCCGCCAGCGGGGTCATGGCCGAGAAGTACATGGGCAACAAGTACCATTTCTTCATCCGGCAGGCCGGCTTTTCCGTGGCCGGGTTGTTCATCATGACCATCGCCTGGGTTTTCCCGCGCGAGCGCCTGTATTCGCTAAGTTATCTCTGGATCGTGGGGGCCATCTTCCTGCTGGCTCTTGCCCTGTGGAGCCCCTTGCGTCACGAGGCCAACGGCGCTTTCCGCTGGCTGCGGCTCGGATCGTTCGTCATGCAGCCGCTGGAGCTGGCCAAGCTGGCCCTGGTAGTTTACTTGGCCAACTTCTACAGCGCCAAGCAGGACCTTCTGGGCCGTTTCAGTGTGGCCATGGTCCCGCCGCTGCTCGTTACCGGCATTCTTGCAGGACTGCTGCTCATGCAGCCGGATTTCGGCGGCGCTTCATTCCTGTTCCTGCTCATGTTGCTGATGGCCCTGGCCGGCGGGGTGCGGCTGACGCACCTGGGCGCAGTGGGCATAGCCGCGGCCTGCGCCGCCGTTGTGCTCGTGAGCCAGTCGCCAAACCGCATGCGTCGCGTGTTCGCCTTCGTGGATCCCTTCGTGGACCCGCTCGATACCGGCTACCAGCTCGTGCAGTCCCTGTATGCCCTGGGCTCTGGCCATATTTTCGGGGTGGGCCTGGGTGCAGGCAAGCAGAAGCTCTTCTTCCTGCCCGAGGCGCACAACGATTTCCTTGTGGCGGTCATCGGCGAGGAGCTGGGCTTCATAGGCGTGTCCGCCTTGTTTCTGCTCGTCGGCGTGCTGCTCTGGCGCGGTTTCGTGATTGCCTGGTCGCGCAGCGACCTGCGCGACAGGCTGTTTGCCTTTGGGCTGACCAGCGTGCTGGGACTTGGCTTCGTGCTCAATATGGCCGTGGTCCTGGGCGCGGCTCCTCCCAAGGGAGTGCCAATGCCTTTCCTGAGCTATGGCGGCAGCAACCTTGTGGTCTCTTTCGCTACGCTCGGCCTTTTGCTCAACTTGTCGCGGAACGAGGGATAGGTTCATGCGTATCGTGCTGACCACCGGCGGAACCGGTGGACATATTTTCCCGGCCTTGGCCGTAGCCGAAGAGATCAAGCGCCGCCATCCCGACGGCGAGCTGCTCTTTCTTGGCGGCACCTACGGACCTGAAGGCCGCATGGCCGCCGAAGCGGGCATCCCTTTCCGCGCGTTGGCCGCTCGGGGTGTCATCGGCCGCGGCGTGCGTTCGGTGGGCTCCATTTTCTGGATCACCCGCAGCGTGCTCGAATCACTGTGGGTTCTCTGGCGTTACAAGCCCCAGGCCGTCATCGGCTTTGGCGGCTACGCTTCGTTTTGCCCCGTGCTGGCCGCCAAGTGGCTGGGCATCCCCACGCTCATCCACGAGCAGAACAGCATGCCCGGCGTGGTAAATCGGGTGCTGGGCCGCTATGTGCGCATGGTGCTCATCAGCTACACGGACGAGCACCATTGCTTCGATCAGGCCAAGACCGAACTGACAGGCAATCCCGTGCGCGCCGCCATTCGCGGATTGCGCGACGGGAATACCGAGCAGCGTCCCACGGGCAGGCGGATTCTTATCCTCGGCGGCAGCCAAGGGTCCAAGACCCTCAATGACGCCGTGGTCAGCGACCTGCCCAAGCTTGCCAAGGGAGGGATCGAGCTATGGCACCAGACCGGAGAAAAGGACTTGGAATCCGTCAGGCGCTCGTACGCCGCGCAGGGATACACCACGGCAAAGGTGGACCCGTTCATCAAGGATATGGCGGCCGCTTACGGCTGGGCGGATCTCGTGATCTGCCGCGCAGGCGCAACCACTCTGTCCGAATTGACTGTCGCTGGTAAGCCCAGCGTGCTGGTTCCGTTTCCGCATGCCACCCATGACCACCAGTCCTTGAATGCTCAAGCCCTGGCGGAGCGTGGGGCCGCGGTCATGGTCAGCGAAAGGAAACTGGCGGAAACGGGCTTGTTCACTATCATTCAGCCGCTGCTTGAGCCCGAGCGCCTCATGGAGATGGGCAGGTCCGCGGCCATGCTCGGCATGCCCGACGCAGCGGCGCGCGTGGCGGACGCCCTGGAAGCCGCCGCGACCGAGCGCATTTAAGGATTGGGAAGCAAAGAAGATGAAGAACACCATAAAGAACATTCATATGATAGGCATTGGCGGCTCGGGCATGAGCGGTATCGCCGAGGTGCTCCTGAACCTCGGTTACGCAGTGACCGGCTCGGACCTGTCCATGAACGCCGCGGCCAAGCGACTCAAGGATCTTGGCGCAGAGGTTTTCCTTGGCCACGGCGCATCCAACGTGAGCAACGCCCATGTGGTGGTCAAGTCCACGGCCGTACCCGAGACCAACCCCGAGGTGCAGGAAGCGCGCAGGCTCGGCATTCCGGTTATCCCACGGGCCGAGATGCTCGCCGAACTCATGCGCCTGCGCACGGGCATCGCCGTGGCCGGCACCCATGGCAAGACCACGACCACCTCGCTGCTGGCCGAGATATTCACCGCAGCAGGGCTGGACCCCACGGTCATCATCGGTGGGCGGCTCAATTCCTGGGGAGCCAACGCCTATCTGGGCGAGGGCGAGTACCTCATCGCCGAGGCCGACGAGTCCGACGGCTCGTTCCTCGTGCTTGCGCCCATTATTACCATCGTGACCAACGTGGACGCCGACCACCTGGACTTTTACCCGGATCAGCAGGCCATCGACCGGGCCTTCACCGAGTTCATGAACAAGGTGCCTTTCTATGGCGTGAACGTGGTCTGCGGCGACGATCCCGGCGTCGAACGCATCCTTCCGGGAATCCGGCGGCGCATCATGACCTACGGCCTGCGCCCGGGAAACCGCATCCGCGGCGAGATCACGAGCTGCCAGGAGCGCTGCATATTCAAACTTTACGTGGACGAGGAATATTGGGCCGATGTGGTGCTCAACAAACCCGGCCGTCACAACGTGCTCAACTCAATGGCCGCCATCGGCGTTGCCCTGGAAGCAGGTTTGCCCAAGGAGGCCATCCTTCAGGGCCTGGAGAGGTTCGGCGGTGTTGGGCGGCGCTTCGAGATCAAGGGCGAGAAGGGCGGAATCCTGGTGGTGGACGATTACGGCCATCACCCGGCCGAGATCGGCGCCACCCTTGCCACGGCCAAGGATTGCTATCCCGAGCGCAGGCTCGTGGTGGCTTTCCAGCCCCATCGCTTCACGCGCACCAAGGCCCTGTTCGGCGATTTCTGCAAGGTGTTCGACGTCGCCGACGTGCTCCTGCTCACGGAGATATATGCGGCGTCCGAGGCGCCCATTCCGGGCGTGAGCGGCCTGTCGCTGGCGCAGGGCATCCGTCAGGTCGGCAAGGTGGATGTGAGCTTCTTCCCGAACTTCGAGGAAATGGAAGCCGCCCTGCCTGGGCTGCTCAGGCCCGGAGACGTGCTTCTGACCCTTGGCGCGGGCAATATTTGGCAAGTGGGCCAGAACTATCTGGACAAGGCCTAGGCGGAGCCGGAGCAGCATGGATTTGATCATCGGCAAAGGACCGCTCCTGAGCGAGCGCACGACCCTGAGGCTTGGCGGCCGCGCGCTGGCCGAGATCAGCGTGGGCAGCGAAGCCGGGCTCGACCGATTGGCCGGAGAACTTGCGCGCTTGGGCGGACGTCCGTTGGTCCTCGGCTGGGGGAGTAACCTGCTGGCCAAGGACGGCGAGCTCGATCTGCTGCTGGTCCGGCCGCAATTCGAGCAGGGCCCCGAGGTCGTGGGCGAGGTCCAGGGCAAAATCCTGGTTCGCTGCGGCGCCGGCGTACGCCTGCCGCTCCTGCTGGGCTGGGCCGCCCGGCATGGTCTGTCGGGTCTGGAAGGGTTGGCGGGCATTCCCGGCAGCGTGGGCGGCGCCGTGGCCATGAACGCGGGCTCCTACGGCGTATCATTCTGCCAGGCCATGACTCGCGCGCGCATCTGGACGCCCGAGAGAGGCCTTGTATGGCTTGCTCCAGACGGGTATGACTGCGCCTACCGACACTTCAAGCCGCGTCACCATGGAGAGAGCGGGCTGTTCATCGTCACTGAGGTTGAGCTGGTCCTGACTTCCGGCACAAGCGAGGCCGTGCGGTCGGCCATGCGCGCCAATCTGGCCAGGAAGAAGGCTTCCCAACCCATTACTCTGGCCACGGCTGGCTGCGTATACAAGAATCCCGAGGGCAACAGCGCCGGCCGCCTGCTCGACCAGGCAGGCTTCCGCGGCCGCAGGCTCGGCGGCATGGGCTTTTCGGAGCTGCACGCCAATTTCCTGGCCAACTACGGCGGAGGCACTGCGGGTCAGGCCCTGGAGCTTCTGGAGGAGGCCTGGGCCAAGGTGCTCGATCTGTTCGGCGTGTCGCTTGAGCTTGAAGTCAAGGTGGTCGGATGAGCGCTCTCCTGCTGCCCAGGCAACGCCGGCGCAGGCTGCTCGGCGATTTGTTCCGCGATGCGCGCCCGGGTGACGTGTTGCGCTGGAGCAGAATACAGCTCGGCCGCGTGATCGTGGGTTCGCTGCTCGTGGCATCCATGGCTGGCGTAGGCCTTTTACTGCTCATTGCTTACCGGGCCGTAACCAGCCATCCGTACTTCACGCTGCGCAGCGTGGCGATCGAAGGCAGTCAGAGGCTCAGCGTATCCGACGTGGTGGCCCTCACGAGTGTGAGCCTGGGTCAGAATGTATTGGCCCTGAACATAAGCGATATGGAGTCGCGCTTGGCGGCGAACCCGTGGGTCAAGCAGGTTTCCATCCGCCGCGAGTTGCCGGACGCCCTGCGCATTATTCTGCGCGAGCGGCAGGCCGCCTTCTGGGTCCGGCAGGGCAAAACATTGTATTACGCCGGTTCGGACGGCCGTCCCATTGAGGAATTGGTTTCCGAGCGCTTCGCTTCCTTGCCTGTGCTGGAAGTGCGGCCCGGCGCGGAACGGTTTTATGACCAGTTGCAGTCCTTGGTGGAGAGGGCACAGCATAACGAGTTTTTTTTCGGCATGCAGCAGGTGGCCATGATTACGGCCGATCCGGAGCGTGGGCTTCTGGTGCGGCTGGATGCCGAGGGCTTGACGCTGGCCACCGAGCTCGACGACTGGCGGCAGGGCCTTGCGCGCATGGCCCTTGTCTGGGCCGACCTGGGCAAGCGGGGCGAGCGTGACCGGGTCACGGGCATGCGCTCTCGGGGCGACAAGGTCTGGGTGACCATGCCCGGCCTTGGACTGTGAGCGTAAGTGCAAGCGGTAAACGGAAAGTATGTCATGAGGAATTCTGAGGAGTAGACCCAATGGCCAGATCCGAGCTCTTAGTCGGCCTAGACATCGGGACCACCAAAATTTGCGCCGTGGTGGGGGAGCCGACACCGAGCGGCGTTGATATCGTGGGGGTGGGAACATGCCCGTCCAACGGCCTGCGCAAAGGCGTGGTGGTCAACATCGAGCAGACCGTCCAGTCCATCAAGAAGGCCGTGGAAGAGGCGGAGCTCATGGCCGGCTGCGAGATACGCTCCTGTTATGCGGGAATCGCCGGCAGTCATATCAAAGGCTTCAATAGCCACGGCGTCATCGCGGTGAAGGGCGGCGAGGTTGCGGCCAAGGACGTGGAGCGGGTCATCGACGCGGCAAAGGCCGTGGCCATCCCGCTGGACCGCGAGGTCATACACATCCTGCCCCAGGAATTTATCGTGGACGACCAGCGCGGTATCGCCGACCCCTTGGGCATGGCCGGCGTACGCCTGGAGGTCAAGGTGCACATCGTCACGGGCGCTGTCACCAGCGCCCAGAACATCGTGCGTTCCTGTCACCGCTCGGGCCTGGATGTGGCCGATATCGCGCTGGAGTCCCTGGCCTCGGCCAAGGCGATACTCACCGAGGAAGAGCGTGAGATCGGCGTTGCGCTCATCGACCTGGGCGGAGGCACCTCCGATCTGGCCATCTTCTCCAATGACGCCATCAAGCATACGGCGGTGCTTGCCTTGGGAGGATCCAACCTCACCAACGACATTGCCTTCGGCCTGCGCACGCCCATGCTCGCAGCCGAGAAGATCAAGGTTAAGTACGGCAGCGCCTTGGCGGAGATGGTGCGCGGCGACGAGATCATCGAGGTGCCCAGTGTGGGTGGCCGCGAGCCGCGCAAGCTTTCGCGCCAGGTTTTGGCCGAGATATGCGAGCCGCGCGTGGAGGAAATCCTGATGCTGCTCGACCAGGAACTCGTTCGCTCGGGCTTTAAAAATTCCATCGCCGCGGGCGTGGTGCTTACGGGAGGCACCTCGCTCATTCAGGGACTGCAGGAGATGGCCGAGCAGATCTTCAACCTGCCCACGCGCATCGGCTATCCGCGCAATGTGGGCGGCCTGAAGGATGTGGTGGATAGCCCCATGTACGCCACGGCAGTGGGCCTGCTGCTTTACGGAGCCGAAAAGGAAGGGGCTGGGCAAAGCTTTCGCATCAGGGACGCCAATGTGTTCAACCGCATCCTGGGCAGGATGCGCAAGTGGTTCACGGACATCAAGTAGTACACGGAAGCGCTAGCGATAATGCAGCGGCTGTAGGGAGCCGCTCATGCTACAGAGGAGGATGCCATGGAAAAGCTTGAGATCGTCTGCGAGTCCACGGCGCAGATCAAAGTGATCGGCGCGGGAGGCGGTGGCGGCAACGCCATCAACAACATGATCGAGTCGGGGCTCAAGGGTGTGTCCTTTGTGGCCGCCAACACGGATATTCAGGCTCTGAATCGCTCCAAGGCCGAGTTCAAGTTGCAGCTCGGCGACGCCCTGACCAGGGGCCTGGGCGCGGGAGCCGATCCGGAGAAGGGCCGCAAGGCGGCCGAGGAATCCATCAACCAGATCCGCGAAGTCATCGACGGAGCGGATATGGTTTTCGTCACCGCGGGCATGGGTGGCGGCACGGGCACGGGCGCCGCTCCAGTCATCGCCAGAGCCGCTCGGGAGGCCGGGGCCCTTACCGTGGCCGTGGTCACCAAGCCTTTTTACTTTGAGGGCAAGCGCAGGCTGATGGCCGCCGAGCAAGGCATTCGCGAGCTGCGCAGCGAGGTGGATTCGCTTATCACGATCCCCAATGACCGCCTGCTGTCCATCGCCTCCAAGAAGGCCAGCTTCCTGGACATGCTCAAGCGCGCCGACGAGGTGCTGTACTATGCGGTCAAGGGCATCTCCGACCTGATCATGATCCATGGCCTTATCAACCTGGACTTCGCCGACGTGAAGGCCGTCATGGGCCAATCCGGTTTGGCCATGATGGGCACCGGCATCGCCCGCGGCGAGGGCCGGGCCAAGGAAGCGGCCATGAAGGCCATCACCAGCCCGCTGCTGGAGGATGTGTCCATCGATGGCGCCAGGGGCGTGCTCATCAACATCACCTGCAGCCCGGATATGACCATCGACGAAGTCAGCGAAGCGGCCAGCACGGTCCAGAGCGCGGCTCACGAGGATGCGCAGGTCTTCTTCGGCACGGTCTTCGATGAAAGCGCTACCGACGAGATGCGCATCACGGTCATCGCCACGGGCATCGAGAAAGAGATGCCGACGGCGCCCGCACAGGACAAGGACAAGGTCACCCAGTTGCGCCAGGCCCCAAGCCTGCGCCCGCGCAAGCCGCGCATGGCTTCCGCCTCCGGCTTGTCGCCGGAGGACCTGAACATCCCGACCTTCGTGCGCGTGGGGTACTCCGGCAAGGATCAGCCCGAAACGCACATGGCCAGGAGCAAGGCCGCCAGCGCGGATGAGGATTTCATCTTCGATGAAGACGAGTCCGACAAGGAGTTCGAGATCCCGGCCTTCATTCGCAAGCAGGCCGACTAGGCCCGCCTTGCATAGACAGCCATATGGCACGGAGATGGGCGAAACCATCTTCGTGCCACCCTTTAAAGCATTTTGCATTTCAGACGCTCCCTTCGGCGTTGACGGCGGAATTACATTCCGCCTACGCCTGCGGGGCGACAAGCCATGCCGACGCATGGCTTGCAGAGCATTTTCAAAAGCAAAATGCTCTAACGGCGGATTGCGTCCGTTCGGCCGGACAGGTAGTCTCCGGCCATGAGTGAGCAATCCGGGAGCGATTTTTTCTACCTTGGCCGTCAGCAGCCGCGAGTTCCCGAACGAGGGGGGCGGCTGCCCGTGGCCCTGGCCTTTCCCGGCCCGGAGCGCTTCGCCATGTCCGGCCTGGGCTGGCAAGCCGTGTACCGCATGCTGGCCACGCGGCCGGATTTCGCCGTGGAGCGCTTCTTTCTGGAAGACAGCCACGGCGCGGGCCCGGTCTCGGCTGATTCGGACGCGCCGCTTTCCGATTTCCCGTGCATCGCCCTGAGCCTGACCTTCGAGGAGGAGTTCGCGGCGGTCTTGCGCGCCCTGGAGGCGGCAGGCGTGCCAGTCCATTCCGTGGACCGTCCGGACTGGCCGCTGGTGCTGGCGGGCGGCCCGCTCGCCTGGCTCAATCCCACGCCTATTGCGCCTTGCGTGGACCTGTTTTGGGTCGGAGAGGCCGAAGCGGGCTTGGTTGAGATCATGGAGCGCATGCGCCATGCGGCCCTGGCCGGCAGACCCAAGCAGGAGTTCCTGCGCGAGGTCGCGGCCGACCCGGGCGTATGGGTGCCGGGAGTCAGTCCCACTCCCGTGCGCCGGGCCATAGCCGGCGGCGGGCGTCGTTTGGACGATCCGGCTTACTCTTGTTTCATCAGCGGCAAGGCCGAGTTCGCGGACATGCTCCTGCTGGAGGTCAACCGCGGTTGCCCTTACGGCTGCCGCTTCTGCGCCGCGGGCTTCATCTACCGCCCGCCTCGTCACGCCGAACTGGAAGATCTCAAGACCATCGTGCAGGCGGCCAATCCTCCCAAGGTGGGTCTGGTCGGCACGGCGCTCACGGACTGGCCGCAACTCATGGACTTTCTGTCCTGGCTCAAGGAGCGCGGCACCAAGTTCTCCTTGTCCTCCATTCGCGCCGACGGCGTGACCCCGGATTTCCTCAAATTCCTGCGCCACAGCGGGTTGCGCACCATCACGCTGGCCCTGGAAGCACCGAGCCGCAGGCTGCGCAAGGCAGCCAACAAGCGGCTGCGCGAGGAGGATTTCCTGAATGCCGTACGCTTGTGCTCCGAGTATACGGTCAATCACCTGAAGATTTACTGTATAGTAGGCTGGCCCGGCGAGACGGACGAGGATTACGAGGAACTCGGGCGGTTTCTTGTAGATATCCAGCGCGCGCGGGAAGAGGGCAAGGGCAAGCGCAGCAAGGGGTTGGAGCTGATCACCCTGAGCCTTTCGCAGCTTGTGCCCAAGCCTTGGACCCCATTCCAGTGGGCGCCCATGGCCACGGAAGAGCACCTCGACGCAGTAGTTGCGCGGATCAAGGTCATGGCCAAGCCGCTGCGCGGGCTCAAGATTTCGGCGGATTCGCCCTTTGGCGCGCGACTGCAAGGCTATTTGTCGCGTAGCGGGCCCGAGGTTTTCGACTTTCTGCTGGCTGCCGCGCGCCTGGGCGGCTGGCGCAAGGCCCTGCGCGAGACGGGCGCGGACTTCTCATCCGTACTGGACCACGAGCGTGGTGAGCACGAGGCCTTCCCCTGGGAGGTCGTGGACCCCGGCGTGGGCCGCGAACACCTGTGGCGCGAGTGGCAGCGCTACAAGGAAGAGCGCAACACGCCGCCCTGTCCGCCCGAGGGCTGCGAGCACTGCAAGTTGTGCGGAGTCTTCTCGGCCACTCCTTAGAGCATTTGCTTTTGAAAATACTCTGCAAGCCATGCGTCGGCATGGCTTGCCGTTTGCTTCGGCGCAGGCGCAATTCACTTGCGCCGTCAGCGCCGGAGCGTGCGTCTTAAAAGCAATCTGCTCTAACGGGCCTTATTCGTCCCGCGCCACGACCTCGAACAGCGGCTCAGGCTCCCAATCGGTCTCACCGTGGGTCTGGGCCAGCAGCACTTCATCGCCCTCCTGGATCTCCTCCCACTGCTCGGAACTGATCTTGCCTTCCCAGAGCAGGAACTCTTCGTCCGGAACGCTCTCTTCCTCGCCGGTGGTCAGGTTGCGTAGATAGACCCTGAGCATGGCCCCTCCTTCAAGGTTTATCATAGAGCCTACGAGCATACACGAGCCGCGGCGGGAGGCAATAGATTGCCGTGCCTGAGCAGGCTGCCTTTGCCCGTCGGGCTGATTCCCTTGGACTCGCTTTGGTGCGAAATGCCGCCGGCCCGTGCCTCCCTGTTGAAGGCAGTCGGCAAATGGCATAAACTGCGCGAACTTATCCTCAGGGCGGGGTGAAATTCCCCACCGGCGGTATCCCGGCACGAGCCGGGGAGCCCGCGAGCGCTTTCTCCAGAGTGGAGGAAGGTCAGCAGACCTGGTGCGAAGCCAGGGCCGACGGTCACAGTCCGGATGGAAGAGGGTATGAGCATTTTGCTTTGAAAATGCTCTGCAAGCCATGCGTCGGCATGGCTTGCCGCCGCGCGTAGGCGTAGACGCAATTCACTTGCGCCGTCAACGCCGGAGCGGGCGTCTTAAAAGCAATCTGCTCATGACAGGTGGCATCCCCGCCGCCGGCGTTCTGTCGGCGCGAGGCTGCTGGTGCGTATATTGCGCACCGGCGTGCTGTCTCATCCCGCGCCCTGATTCTGGTAAGCAACCGCTGCACAGGAGCATTACCATGAATCAGACTCTGCAAAATCGTTTTGGCCACTCCTTCGAGCAGGTGCAACAGGCACTCGACTCCCTGCGTCACGGTCGGGGCGTGCTGGTCGTCGATGACGAGCAGCGCGAGAACGAAGGCGATCTGATCTTTTCAGCCCAGCATCTCACCGAGGCGCAGATGGCCATGCTCATCCGCGAATGCAGCGGCATCGTCTGCCTGTGTCTGCCGGAGGAGAAGGTGCGCGCCCTTGATCTGCCTCCCATGGTCGACCGTAATTCGAGCCGCTACGGCACGGCCTTCACCGTGACCATCGAGGCGGCCGTGGGCGTGACCACGGGCGTATCGGCCCGCGACCGCCTGACCACGGTGCGGGCGGCCATAGCCGATGACGCCAAGCCGGAAGACCTCAATCGACCGGGGCACATGTTCCCTTTGCAGGCGCGTCCGGGCGGCGTGCTTGAGCGGGAAGGGCATACCGAGGCCACGGTGGACCTCATGCGCCTGGCTGGGCTCAAGCCGTACGGCGTTCTGTGCGAACTGACCAATCCTGACGGAAGCATGGCCCGCCTGCCCGAGATCAGGGCTTTTGCCCGGCTGCATGACCTGCCGGTGCTGACGGTGCAGGCCCTGGTGCAATACCGGCGCAGGCTGGAGCCGGGGCTGCAGTAAGCAGCGGTATAGCGGAACGTGGGGAGGGCTTTGCCCTCCTCGTACCCCAATCGCAAGGGCTCTGTTCGAACAAGACTCCACTTGCCCTCATATATCTATGGGCCTGTGTAGTACGAAAGTACTATTGGTGATCTAAGTGGTAAGCCCATGGTTGCAATTTAGAAGCAAGTATAAGTTTTTTGTTTTATAATGTAAGAAAAATGATATGGAGGCATAAGCTTATGCGTTTATGATATCTGGAGATTACATAAATTTTAGTCTTTTAAGCACAAGGCTAAATAAGAATTATGGGCATGTAAATTTTTATATTTGTCTGAAAGTAAAGACAGATTGAGCTATGCTATTTTTTAAAATATTTATATTTTCATGGTTATTTTTGATGGTATCATATTTTATCCAAGAATTTACTTATAAGCGAATTAATTCAAAAAACTTCATTGATAAAGCTAAAGATATAGTGACTAAATCTTCTAAACTCGCTACCTGGTTCACCGCGATTTCTATTGTATATGAAATATATATAAAGCACGTTTCAGAGTAACTTTAAAGTCAGGCACACAAGCGGCACGCCGTGGCCGTTTACGACTACATGGCGCTTGGTGCCCCGTTTGCCTCGGTCGGTCGGGCTCGGTCCTGTCTATTGGCCCCCTCTGGGGGAAGGCACGGAACCCGAATCGATGGAGAAGCGCTGCCAGTCGAAGCAGTTCGCCGTATTGAGCGTGGAGAGCAAAATGCCGTGCAGCTTGTCCCAGATGCCGTGTGCCTGCTACTGTTTGAGCCTTCGCCAGCAGGTCATGCCCGAGCCGCAGCCCATCTCCTTGGGAAGCCACGCCCAAGGGGTGCCTGTCTCCAGGACGAAGAGAATGCTCCGCAGGACATCCTAGTCGCTCACGCGCGATCGCCCACCCTTGGGTTTTGGCCGCTCCTTGGGTAGCAGGGGCTCTATGGCGGCCCAGAGACGTTCAAACTCGGCGGATTTCATGGCTCCTCCCATCGGGGCCGGGTCCATACATGGCTCTTAATAAAGGCAAATTTCTATGCTTGTACCGTTCAAACCGGCAGGAGCAGCGCGCCTGGAAAAGCCCGCCAAGCTTCGGCCAACAGCAGGCTGCCGGCGGTCTGCATGGGCCTTCCAGTGATGGCCTCGCGCCAGGCCGTAGGTGCTCCTTCGGGCAAGATCAGCTCCGTTCCCGCCCAGACATCGCCCAGGGGCAGGCTGCCAGGCTGGACCACGCCCGTGAGGAATCGCGGCGCGGCTATGATGGCCCAACCGTGCTCATCATGGTGTCTGGCAAAGGCGATGACCCGATCGCCATGCTCTCCCTTGGCCTTGAGCGGCAGATAGGCCCCATGGCGAAACAGGTCTGCGTGGGCCTTTCGCGCGGCCAGGGCGCGCTGGACGAGGAAAAGCTTGATCCGGCCGTCGTGCATGGCGTCCAGCAGCTCGGCCGCCAAGCTCTCGGCATCGCGCTCGGTTCGCGAGACGATGGCCTCCAGGGCATAGGCCCGCGCCGGGTAATCCACAGGCCGGCGGTTGTCCGGGTCCACGAAGGCGAAATCCAGCAGCTCCGACCCCTGATAGAAATCCGGCACGCCCGGCGCGGTGATCTTGAGCAGCGTCTGGGTCAGGGTGTTGAACAGGCCATGGAAGGCCACCTGGCGCAGGAAATCGAGGAAATCGGGCAGAAAGCGGTTGGCGTCCGAGGGGGTCAGGATGGCTTCGGCAAAACCTAGCAAGGCCTGTTCATACTGCTCGTTGGGATCGATCCAGGTCGTGTGGACCTTGGCTTCGCGCACGGCCTTGAGCAAGTAGTCCTTGAGCCGGGGAAGATAGCTCTCAACCGCCTTGGGCTCCAAGGGATAACTGCCCACAAGCGTCTGGTAGAGGAAGTACTCGTCATTCTCGGCCGGGTAGCGCTCGCCCTGCCAGGAGGTCTTGGCCTTGCGGTTGGCGCGTTGCCAGGCCTTGAGTCGGGCATCGAACTCGCTCGGAAGCTCCGAGAGGACCATGATGCGTGCACGGGCGTCCTCGCCGCGCTTGGCGTCGTGGCTGCCCAGGGAGTTCATGGTCAGGGGCCATTTTTCGGCCCGCTCGCGACAGAAGGCGTGGAACTCGTTCAAGGTCACGCCGAAGCGCTCGGGGCTTCCGCCGACCTCGTTGAGAGAGACAAGGCGGTTGTAGTTATAGAGCAGTGTGTCCTCGAAGCCTTTGGCCATGAGCGGCCCCGTGAGTTGCTGGAAGCGCATGGCAACTTCCATCCAGCCCCGGCGCTCCTCGTCGGGCAGCTTGTCGTAATGGCGCAGGAGCAGGAAATCCTCGATGAAATCCAGCTCGAAGCGGTGCGTGGGCAGATGCTTGCGCGCCCGACCTATGGCTTCACGGATGTACGCGCCGTCGAGATCCGTGAATCCCGCTGGGCTGATGTAGGTGCGGTAGACCGGAAAGCGCGCCAGGACCTCCACAATGGCCCACTTGAGGCCGAACATGGTGATGTCGCTGCCGTAGCGCAGGCTTCCGCTCACGCGCTTCATGAGTCGGGCCAGGTTGTCCACGTCGCCGCCCATCTCCTTGCCGATGATGAGCCGTTTCTTGAGCGCGGCCAGCTCCTGGTAATCCTCCTTCATGTTGGAGAATCGGGCGTATATGCGCTCGAAGCGTCGTTTGTTTCCCGTGGCGCAGAGCACACCGCCGGCCATGTTCATGAAGTCGTAGCCAGTGCTGCCGGCCACGGGCCAGGATTCGGGCAGCTCCTCGCCGAACTGGAGGATTTTTTCCACCACGATATAGGCCTGGTCGGCGAAACGCCGCAAACGCTTGAGGTAGCCTTCGGGATCGAACAGCCCGTCCACGTGGTCCACACGCAGGCCCTGGACAATGTCTCGGCGGACCAGGTCCACAATGAGCCCGTGGGTGGAGGTGAACACGTCCTGGTCTTCCACGCACACGGAGATGAGCTCGTTGATGTTGAAGAAGCGGCGGTAATTGATCTCCTCGGTGGCCACCTTCCAGAAAGACAAGCGGAAGTGTTGCCGTTTCAGGAGATCGTCCAGGCGATTGAAGCTTTCCGGGTTGCCAGGCTCGCCGTTCAGCTTGGCGATTTCCTCGTCCAGCAGTGCGCGCAGCGCTGCGTTGCCGGCATGCAGCTCGGCCAGCAACTCCTTGACGAAGCGCACCTGATCACGCCGTTCGGCCGCCTCCTCGATGGAAGGCAGGGTGCGCAGCACGTAGGACAAGCCCAGGAGCTTGACGTAGTCGTGGGAATCCTTGCCCGCACTCTTGCCGAAGCGGCGCAGCAGCGGGTCCAGCACGTCGGCGTAGGTCTCGATGGCCAGGGGATATTCGTGGTCAAAATAGGCAACATGAAAGCCGCTGCTCGCGTAGCGCAGGGATATCTCGCCCGCCTCCAGGGCTTCGCCGTACATCTTGCCCAGAAACGGGGTCAAAACCCGGCCGCGCAGGGGCTCGTAGGCGTGGTGCCAGTCGATGTCGAAGCTGTGGTAATAGGATGAATTGGGGCCGCTCTCCAGCACGTCCATGAGCATGCTGTTGGCCTTATGGTAGGCCATGTGGTTGGGCACGATGTCCTGGATCCAGCTGAGTCCGAGGCCGCGCGCCTTGCGTGTCAGGGATTCCAGCTCCTGCATGTCGCCCAGCTCGGGATTGATGCCGGCTGGGTCCACCACATCGTAGCCGTGCTGGCTGCCGGGCTTGGCCTTGAACACGGGCGAGGCGTAGATGTCGCTTATCCCGAGCCTGGCCAGGTACTCCAGGACCTTGGCCACGTCGGCGAAGTCGAACTCCGGAGTGAGCTGCAGGCGGTAGGTGGCAACGGGTTCGTGCATCAGGCCACCTTGATGCTTAAAAGCGGAGCCAGGGCCGTAAACGTGTCCAGCCAGCGCTGTGCCGAAGGATCGCCCTCGGCGGCGCGCGTGCTCATGGCCGGACAGACCGTGCGGTACAGCGTGAAGTAGGTGTTCTGGGCCTTCCACAGGTTGAGGTCCAGTTGCAGGCGGTTCAAGGACTCCAGGAGGTTCTTCAAAGTCGCGAGCGCTGCGGTGTCGTGCGGCTCCTGGGCGGCCCGCTCCATGGTCTTTGTGACGTGCTTCTCGGCGACGAGCCCGACCCCTGCTTTATCCAAGGGGATCTTCCAGCGCTTCAGGTTGGTGACGACGCGATCGAGTTTGCCGAGATCCACCGTGTCGCTGGAGAACAGCGCGTGCAATTCGTCGTTGAGCACGGCCTCGGCCGCGCTGGTCAGGGCCCTTGGCAGCGGCCGGTGTACCTCGGACAGGTAGTTCATGGTGGTGAAGTTCTGGTCCAGCACGCGGGCGAAATCGGTGCGCACCTCGGCCATGGTCGTGTCCAGGATCTGGTTGATGACCGCCTGCTGTTCGTCCTTGAACAGATGGGTCAGGGAGTAGATGCTCCCGTCGAAGTGCTTTTCCATGAGCCGCACGAGTTCCGGCACGTCGCCCAGGGGCAGGGCTTTGTTCATGTCCGCGCGCATGGCCTCGAAGTCCTGCCGGGGCAGCTCCTGGCACACGCCGCAGGCCACGCTGTGGCCGCCGAAGTGCAAGGCGGTAAAGGCCATGGAGCTTTCGTTCAGCGTGATGGTCGACCAGGCCCTGGTCCGGCCCATGGCCATGCGCAGGTTCCCGGCGGCCCGTTTCTCGAAATCGCCGGTCTCGGCGCGGAAGCAGTAGACGCGGATATCGGCCAGGTCTTCATGGAACAGGGAGGATATGGCCAGGTGCGCGCCCACCCGGCCCAGGTCCAGGCGGGCCGGTTTGACGAACAGCTCGTATACCTTCGCCCCGTTTTCGAACTCGGCCATGTTGCTGGGCGCCGCGGCCAGGCCGCGCTTGAAGCGGTCCTCCAGGTCGACGTGGGTCGTGTCCTTGAGGAGCTGTATGGCGCGTGCCGCATAGGCCATGACCTGCGTGGTCTCGATGCCCGAAATCTCGTCGAAGAACCAGCCGCAGCTCGTGAACATGAACATGGCGTGGCGCTGCATCTCCAGCAGGTGCAAGGCTTCGATGCGTTCCTCGCTCGAGAGGGCACGCCCGGCCTGGCGGTCCACGAAGGCGGTCATGGTCTCGGGCGTGCGGTCGAGCAGCACTTCGATGTATTCGTTGCGCGCCTTCCAGGGGTCGCTGAACAGCTTGCCCGCCTCGCTCTCATAGAGCGGGGTCATGGAGTCGCGCAGGTGGTTGAGGGAATCACGCAGGGGCTTGCGCCATTTCTGGTGCCAGCCCTGGTGCATGCCCGTGTTGCAGCCGCAGTCCGAACGCCAGCGCTCCACGCCGTGGGCGCAGCTCCAGGCCGAATTCTCGAAGATCTCGATTTCGTGCTGGGGCGGATGCTTCTCAAGGTACTCGGCATAGATGGTCAGCCTGGCCAGCTTGTTGGCCTGGATGTGGTGCAGGCAATAGGCCAGGGCCATGTCGCCCGAGCGGTGGTGGTGGCCGTAGGTCTCGCCGTCCGTGGCCACATGCACGAGCTGCGGCCAGTCGCGCTCGTCGTTGAAGGCGCCCATGAGCCTCGCGGCGAAGTTTTCGCCGCTCTCGAGCATATCGCCGAAGGCAAGTTGCTGGGAAATCGGCCCGTCATAGATGAACAGCACGATGTTGCGGCCCGAGGGCAAGTGGCAGATGTAAGGGGTTGTCGGGTCCACGCGGCCGCCGCTTACGTCGCTGTATTTTTCCGCGCCCTTGCGGCGGATCTTGGCAACCTGGTTGGGCGCGAGGATGGTGAACAGGATGCCGTGGTCCACGAGGATTTCCAGGGTCTTCAGGTCCACGGCGGTTTCCGGCAGCCACATGCCCTCGGGATCGCGGCCAAAACGGTGGAAGAAATCACGAATGCCCCATTCCACCTGGGTCTGCTTGTCTCGCTCGTTGGCCAGCGGCATGATCATATGGTTGTAGACCTGGGCCAGGGCCGAGCCGTGGCCCGCGAACCGCTCGCGGCTCAGGCGGTCGGCCTCGATGATGGCTGCGTGGATGTCGGGGGCGTGGCGCTCCATCCAGGTCAGCAGGGTGGGGCCGAAATTGAAGCTGATCTTGGAGTAGTTGCTGACGATGTCGATGACGCGCCGCTCGCCGTCCAGGATGCGCGAGGCCGTGTTTGGCGCATAGCATTCAGCTGTGATGCGCTGGTTCCAGTCATGATAGGGATAGGCCGAATCCTGCAACTCCACTTCTTCCAGCCAGGGATTCTCGCGTGGAGGCTGATAAAAGTGGCCATGGATGCAGATGTATTTTTCCATGCTACTCCCTTTTTTTGATGAAGAGACAGGCGCTTTCGGGCGGCAAGCGCAACGTCTCGCCCGGCGTGAGGCAGGCGGTCAGGGATGAGCCGGGGCCGGCAAAGGTCGGATCGCTCGAATCCAAAACCAGGTCCCAGCATCCGTCGGTCAGCTCTGGCCTCACCTGGCGTTCCTCGGTGGCGAAGTTCAGGCAGATTAAGGCTTCCTTTTCGCCCGCTGACCGCAGCAGATACAGCCAGCGTCCCTTCTCGGACCACAGAGTGCGCACGGCCCAGGGGGCGAGACGCATGAGCGGCGACTCGCTCGCGCGCAGGGCCGTCAGGCGGCGGTAAAAGGCAAGCATGGCCGTATGCCTGTTGTAATCGCCTTCAATCTTGGCCCAGTCCAGGCGTGAGCGCTCGAACGTCGCGGCGGCTACCGGATCGGGCGGCTCGCCCTGCCAGCGGAAGGACTCGAACTCTTTCCTGCGGCCTTCGCGCACGGCCGTATTCAAGGCCTGATCCTCATGGTTCACGAAGTAGAGGAACGGATTGGTCTCGAGGAACTCCTCGCCCATGAACAGGAGCGGTACGAAGGGCGAGAGGAGCAGGGCGGCCGCGGCAAGCTTGCAGGCCTCGAAAGAGATCAGCGTGGACAGGCGCTCGCCGAGCATGCGGTTGCCCACCTGATCGTGGTTCTGGGCGCAGACCACGAAGCGTTCGCCAGGCAATCCGGCGGCCGAACTGCCGTGGGTGCGTTGGCGGAAGGTCGAGTAGGTCCGCGAGTAGACGAAGGGCTGTTCATAGGCCGTGGCCAACTGGCTGATCTGGCCGAAATCCTCGTAGTAACCTTCCCGTTCTCCCGTGAGCAGGGTGTGCAGGGCATGGTGGAAGTCGTCCGCCCATTGAGCCTGCATGCCCAGGCCGCCTTCGGCCACGGGTAAGATGGTGCGGGTTTTGTTCTGGTCCGATTCGGCGATGAGTACGCACGGCCAGCCCAACTCATCCGCCAGATTCGCCGTGCGTTCGGCCAACTCCTGCAGGAAGGGTACGGCGCTCTGGTCGAAGATTGCATGACAGGCATCCAGGCGCAGTCCGTCGAAGCGGAACTCCTCGAACCACTGCCGGGCGTTTTCGAAGAAATACTCGCGCACGCCGTCGGACCAGGGGCCGTCGAAATTCACCGCCAGGCCCCAGGGCGTGTGGTACTTGTCCGTGAAGTATGGGCCGAACAGCGACAGGTAGTTCCCCTCGGGACCCAGATGGTTGTAGACCACGTCGAGCACCGCGGCCATTCCGCGCGCGTGGCAGGCGTCCACCAGGCGCTTCAGGCCGTCCGGCCCGCCGTAGCAAGCCTGCACGGCAAAGGGATAGACCCCGTCGTAGCCCCAGTTGCGGCAACCCGAGAAGGCGGCCACGGGCATGATTTCCACACAGGTCGCGCCGAGTTCCGCGATATGGTCAAGGCGTTTGATGGCCGCGTCGAAGGTGCCCTCGGGCGTGAACGCGCCCACATGCAGTTCGTATATGATCCAGCGGGACAGGGGCGGAGTCTGCCAGGTGTCGCAGTCCCAGTCATACGCGGATGAAACGACCATGGATGGGCCGTGCACGCCCTCGGGCTGGAAGCGCGAGGCCGGATCAGGGCGCAGGCCGTCCTGTCCCAGGTCGTACAGGTACAGCGCGCCAGGAGCCAGATCGGCGATCTCGGCCGTGAAGTAGCCCTGCTCGTCTTTGAGCATGTCCACGCTGCGGCCCGAATCCACCAGGCGCAGGCGCACTGCGTCCCGGGCCGGGGCCCAGACCGTGAACCGGCATCCGCAGCCCGGCAGGAGCCAGGCGCCTATGCGCCTGCGTATGGAGGGTGAAGAACACTTGCCCATGGTTACTGCATAGGCGAGCCTGGAAGAAAAGCAAAGGATCGATTAGCCAAGGAATAGTAATGGAGGTAGAGGCCACCATGGACTGTTGCGGGCTGGGCAAGTTTTCAGGTCTACGAGAGGGGACGGGCTTGGCGACTAGGGCATTTTGCTTTTGAAAATGCTCTGCAAGCCATGCATCGGCATGGCTTGCCGCCGCGTAGGCGTAGGCGTAATTCACTTGCGCCGTCATCGCCGGAGCGGGCGTCTTAAAAGCAACCTGCTCTAAGGAAATTCGGCTTCCTGCCTTTGCGGGCAAGGGACGCCACTGCCTGGCGGTGGGCGCATGAGCTGAGCAGGATTCTGCCCACAATATTCAAGGACAAAGCCTAGCGGCGAGACTTTGAAGCCGGGGATGCCCGACCTGAACGCGGAGTAGCATCTCGGTCGGATCTTGTCACTCGACCGGATGTTTTTGCTTGGCCGGATGTTTTCGCCTGGGCGGGGGTGAGTGGGCGAGCGGGCCCAGTGTCCGGGCGTTTTGAAGGGGTTGGCTTACGGCCGCCAGGGGGCGGAGTGCCGGAAGGACCAGACTTGGTGCCGACTGAAAATGGCGGCGGTCCTTTGGACTGCCTGCTGCTGGAATCCGTCTTGATCAGAAGGCAGGCGAAAAAGACGATGATAAAGCCCAGAAAAAGAAAGAGGAAGAATCCGCGCCCCGACTGCCAGTTGCCCCAAAAGCTACGGCTTATGGCACTCTGTGCCGCAAGAGCTGGGACTGGACCTGCCAGCACGAAAAGGAAGGCAAGCAAGACGTTCATTTTTTTGCCTATTTGAAAGTCAATATGAAATAGATTCAAGAAAAAGTAAATCATCGTAAAGACGAAACAGAATAAAAATCCGCAAGGTCCATACGGAGCATGCTGCGTATGTCGTATTGGTTGCTTTTTTAGAGCATTTTGCTTTTGAAAATGCTCTGCAAGCCATGCGTCGGCATGGCTTGCCGCTAGCTTCGGCGCAGGCGCAATTCACTTGCGCCGTTAACGCCGGAGCGGGCGTCTTAAAAGCAATCTAATGGGATGGACCCGTCCCCATATACCTCGGTAGGCTCGGTTTATTGCATGAACCAAACCGAGAAAGGAGACGGGCTCTAAGAGACCGCACAGATGCAAGCAGGCCCCTGCCGGAATTCCGGCAGGGGCCTGCGATCAGATTGCTCGATGTGGGGCTGAAACTTGTGGTTAGAGCATTTTGCTTTTGAAAATGCTCTGCAAGCCGTGCGCCGGCATGGCTTGCCGCCGCATAGGCGTAGGCGCAATTCACTTGCGCCGTCAACGCCGGAGCGGGCGTCTTAAAGGCAATCTGCTCTAAAAGTCGAAGTTGAGCAGGGTCCTTACATTGGCCATGGTCTGCTGCGCTATTTCCCTGGCCTTGGCGTCGCCTTGGCGCAGGACATCCCGGACCAAGTCCGGGTTGCGGTCGTATTCGGCGCGGCGGGCCTGGAGGGGCTCAAGGAACTCGGCCAGGCTCACGGCCAGACGTTTCTTGCAGTCGCCGCAGCCACGCGTGGCGTTAATGCAACCATCCCAGACTTCCTTGAGGTAGTCCTGCTTCTCGAAGAGTTGGAGGTACGGGTACAGGTTGCAGTCGGGCGGGTTGCCGGGGTCCTTGAGGCGCATGCGTTTGGTGTCCGTGAGCATGCTCATGACCTTGGACCGGATCTCGTCCATGGGGTCCTTGAGATATATGGCATTGCCATAGGACTTGCTCATCTTGCGGCCGTCCAGCCCCGGCAGTTTGGCCGACTCGGTGAGCTTGGCCTCGGGTTCGGGAAAATAGTCGCCATACAAGTGGTTGAAGCGGCGCACGATTTCGCGGGTCAGTTCCAGGTGCGGAAGCTGGTCCTGTCCCACGGGCACCCACTTGGGCTTGTACATGATGATATCCGTGCACATGAGTACGGGATAGCCCAGGAATCCGTAAGTGGAGAGGTCCTTCTGCATCTGCTCGCGGACCTCTTTGTAGGTGGGATTGCGTTCCAGCCAGCCCACGGGCGTGAGCATGGACAGGAGCAGGTGCAGCTCGGCATGCTCCTTGATCTGCGACTGCTGGAAGATGACGCAGCGTTCGGGGTCGAGCCCCGAGGCCAGCCAGTCCTTGACCAATTCGGGTACGAATCCCTTGATCTTGCGCGGCTCGTCATAGGAGGTCGTCAGGGCGTGCCAGTCGGCCACGAAGTAGAAGCACTCGTGCTCCTGCTGCATCTGGAGCCAATTGAGAAGCACGCCGAAATAGTGGCCCAGATGGAGCGGCCCGGTAGGGCGCATGCCGGAGACGATGCGGTTTGCAGCTTGAATCATCGTTATAGGTCCTTGTGCGGCGGGTTAGAACAGGAGCATCTTCATGAAGAAGGCCACTGGCGGCCAAAGTAGCTTACCGAGCATCCCGGTGGCGGCGAGCAGAATGATTACGAGGAATCCGTAGCGTCCGACTGCCAGGTATTGCGCCACTGCGGTGCGGGGCAGAAAGTAGGCCAGGATGCCGCTGCCGTCCATGGGCGGTATGGGCAGCAGGTTGAACAGGCCGAGCACCAGGTTGATCTGTACGCCGAGGTAGAAGATGTTGGCCAGGGGCTCGATGAACATGAGCTCTACCTCGCCCAGGGGCCGGCCGCCGAAGAGCGCGTTGAGCCCATGAAAGAGCAGGGCGAAGATGATGGCCAAGGCGAAGTTGGCGCCCGGTCCGGCCAGGGACACGTACATCATGCCCTTGAGCGGGTCGCGGAAGTAGCGCGAATCCACGGGCACGGGCTTGGCCCAACCGATCATGCGCGTGACGACCAGCACCAGGGTGCCCAGCACGTCAAGGTGCTTGAGGGGGTTGAGCGTCAATCTGCCCGCCAGCTTGGCCGTGGGGTCGCCCAGGCGGTAGGCCATATACCCGTGGGCAACTTCATGGCAGGTGATGGCTAGAAGAAAGGGCACCGCCAGGAGGGCGATCTCCCTGATGATTTGAGCAATATCGAAATGCGGCATGGGCATAGCGGCTAGCACGACCTTATGTTCGGGGCAAGAAGGAAATCGGCCGATCCCGTCTGGGGACCGGCCGAGGTAGGGCCTTCATGGCGCCCGGCCTACTTGGCGCGGGCCATGGCCTTTTGCATGGCCAGATCGACCTTGGATTTGAGTTCGGACAAATCCACGGACTTGACCACGTAGTAATCGGCGGCAATGGATTTGAGATCGTGCTGAAAAGTATCATATGCCGTGCTGAGGATAACCGGCAGCTCCTGGTCCTGGCTGCGGATCTCCTGCAACAAGTCCAAGCCCGAACGATTGGAGCCGAGCTTGATGTCCAGTATGACCACTTGAGGATTCTCGCGCTCGATGACCTCCAGGATGTCCTCTTCCCCGTTGGATGTGGCCACGGTGTACCCTTCGGTCTCCAATTCTTCCTGGTAGAGCATGCGGATATGCTTCTCGTCGTCGACTACCAGCACTTTCTTTTCGCTCATTTTTGCCTCCCGGGCCTCCAGGCTCGGCTTGCGCATGGATACGGCATGCCGCAGGCGATTGCCGCGATTGAGTCAGCTTTTCATCCTAAAAGAGGGTCGGCCGCAAGGCAACCATCATGGCGGTTTTCGCCTGCCTGCTTGCCGCCGATCCGCAGGGAAGGTACAAACGGCCTTCCCACGGAACAGTTGGCGTATCGTAAGATGAAGTCACAAGGCAGGGCAAGAAAATGATAACAATCCGTCGCGAGCCCGGAGGCGCAACCCTCCATTTCGAACGTCTGAACACGGTGCGACAGCTTCTGCACCGCCTGGACGAGAAGGTCAACTCGGTGCTGGTCATCCGCCAGGGGCGGCTGCTCACGCCGGACCTGCACCTCAAGGACGGCGACGAGATCGTGGTGCGCTCGGTTCGCTCCAGCGGCTAACTTAAACAGATTATTGAAAAGTTCGTCTTGATTGAGCGAAGCTGAACCATTACGGACGGTTGCTTCGCACCGGCGGGCCGTCCCGACCCGCACAGCCTGTTTTGCAACAGGTTGCCAAAGAAAAAGCCCGCCTTCCTGTTTAAGGAAGACGGGCCGAGGCGGGGAGGATGAGGTGTGATTGTATGCGGACGGGATCGGCAGGGCGCTCAGCGCCGGCCAGAAATCCCGCATGGCCTGCCCAGGACAAGCCGCCTGCGGCGCAAGGTGTGCGCCATGGCGTGATAGGCAGGGGAAGGTGCGAGCGTGGTCAAGCTCCCCAAGGCTCCCGTTGCCGTCAGCCATGCCATGAACAGGCTGGCTTGCGCGGCGAGGGCTAGAATGAGAAGCGTGTTGGGCATGCATTCTCCTTGGGGTTTCGGATTTGGCAACATGCCGTTTCCGTTCGGCTTCTTAATAGCAACGGCCGTTCCAACCCGCCGCAACCCCCGCCTGGCCTCGCTTCACGCATGTCCTGGAGATAGTTAACACTGTACGGAATGTCCCCTGGTAGTCCCTTTTTGCGCAGTTGCGCAAGAACCGTAACCATATCGCGATCGAGGCCATAAGGCTTGATCGCGTCGGAGAGCTAAACGCATGAAATGCAGACGATGCCGGCAAGAGGCCGAGGTCGCCCTGCCCAGCCATACGACAGGTTTTTGCCGGGAGTGCTACTTTCTCTACTTTCGTCGCCAGATCGAGCGGGCTATCAAGAAGCATGGCATGTTTGGGCCGCAAGATAAGATCCTTGTAGCTCTTTCCGGAGGCAAGGATTCACTCGCGCTCATGTATGAGCTTGCTGATCAAGGCTACGACGTAACAGGTTTGCACGTATATTTAGGCATAGGAAGATCATCGGAACAGGCAAGACACTTGGTCGAGAGCTTTTGCGCAAAGCATGGTTTCAAGCTCATGATCGCGGACATGCCAGCCGAAGGCTTGGCAATTCCCGAAGTGAAAGAGTGCATCAGCCGACCGATATGTTCCGTATGCGGAAAGATAAAGCGTCACTACTTCAACCGCATTGCCCTTGAACATGGCTTTACCGCCCTGGCCACGGGCCACAACCTGGACGATGAAGTCGCCAGGCTGTTCGCCAATACCCTGCGCTGGGACGCGGCCTATCTGAGCGACCAGGGGCCGACCCTGTCCGAGGACTCGGGTTTTGCGCGCAAGGTCAAGCCTCTGTACCGCCTCACGGAGTTCGAAACCGCGGCCTACAGCTTTTTGCGCGGCATCGATTATGGCGTGGATCCCTGTCCCTACAGCTCAGGCGCTTCGTTCACCAGCCACAAGGCCCTGTGGGAAACCTTGGAGGAAAAAAGCCCCGGCTCCAAGATCCACTTTTATGACGGCTTTCTGAAGAGCGGCCGCAAGGCTTTCCAGTCTCTGGAGCGCGAGTCCGGCGTCGAGTTGTCGCCGTGCGGCGAGTGCGGCTCGCCCACCTCGGGCGAAATCTGTGGAGTTTGCCTTGTGCGCAGGCGCGTGCAGGCGCGCCGGCAGAACCAGTCGGCGACACAGATCGAGTCGTGAGCGCCCTGCGCTTGAGGGCCGGGTGATGGCCCGGCCCATGCGCCAGGCCATTCCCGGCTAGGCCGCGGCCCGGGCGGATTCCTGCCCAAAGGCCTCACGCAGCATGTCGTTCGCCAGGGCTATGGCGGCGCGTGGGGCCGGAGTATCCGTTATGGCGTTCAACATGACGAAGTCATGGATGGTTCCGAGGTAGCGCGTGGCGGTAACCGGTACGCCTGCCTGGATCAGCTTGCGTGCATACGACTCACCCTCGTCGCGCAAAACGTCGCATTCTCCGTTGATGATGAGCGCCGGCGGCAGACCTCGGAGTTGATCGATCGAAGCCTTCAGCGGCGAGGCCGTAGGCTCCTCTCGTGCATCCATATCCGGTGCGTAGTGATTCCAGAACCATTTCATTCCCTCGCGGGTCAGAAAATGGCCGCTGGCAAACTGCTGATAGGACGGCGTATCGAAGTCGGCATCCGTCACCGGGTAGAAGAGCACCTGGAAATCAATGCTCGGGCCGCCACGCTCCTTCGCCAGCAGGGTGACTGCGGCAGCCATGTTTCCACCCACGCTGTCTCCCACCACGGCCAGGCGCGAAGTGTCCAGATTCAGGGTACGACCGTTCTCCGCGATCCACTTCGTCGCGGCATAGGCCTCCTCGATGGCGACAGGATACCTGGCCTCGGGTGAAGGCGTGTACTCAACGAACACGACCGCGGCATGGGCTCCGTTGGCGATCTCCCGGATCAGCCGGTCATGGGTGTTCTTGTCGCCCAGCACCCAGCCGCCTCCATGAAAGTACATTACCACCGGCAGCGCGCCCGTGCTGCCCTGGGGGCGGACAATGCGAATCGCGACCTCCCCCTGAGGGCCGGTGGATATCCTGCGATCCTCGATGTCCGCTGGCAGCTTCGCTACGTCTCCTGCCTGGGCATCCGAGAGCACTTTTCTCGCGTCTGCAACGGAAAGTTCGTAAATCTGCGGGCCGCCCTGAGCCGCAAGGGCATCAAGAAACGCCTTGGTGCGTGGCTCCAGGACCGGTTGGCCGATCAAATCCTGATTCCTTGGCATGACAGTCTCCTTACGGGGGGTGAAAGGTGCATTCAGTAATGATCTGGAAAGCAGCTTAACTGCAATCTGCTCGAATAAAATGCTTTTGCCGGTAATGGGCATTTAGAGCATTTTGCTTTTGAAAATGCTCTGCAAGCCATGCGTCGGCATGGCTTGCCGCCGCGTAGGCGCAGGCGCAATTCACTTGCGCCGTCAACGCCGGAGCGGGCGTCTTAAAAGCAAGCTGCTCAAGAAGGCCGCTCCGGCGGGGTTGGCGCCGAATCGTTCCATTCTAGGTCGGAGCAGCAGAGTGGGAATGATAAAAAGAAGCGAAGGGCTCTTCATGGGTATCGCGTGGCTCGCGGTACCCATTGGCGTAGCTGGGGAAAAAGAAAAAGGCGAGGCCCGGGCCTCGCCTCTTGATTCAATACAGAGGGATTACGCCAGTTCCGAGCCGTCCATTCCGCCCAGCAGGTTCATGGCCAGCTTGTGTTCGCTTTTGAGCCGATTGCGCACCGCGGCCTGCACTTGCGCCGTGGAGCTGCCGAAGCGCGTGGAACGCAGGGTGTAGATTTCGCGAATGAGGTTCTCGGCAATGGCCTCACCCGAGAATTCGGCCTGGCCGATGATGCCGTCCAATCCTCCTGCGGCTTGGGCAAAGATGTTCGCCGCTCCCGCAGGACCATGCTGCACAGCCGTGGAGAAGAGCACTTCCTGCAAGGCCTTTGGGAAGCTGGCGATGTTTAGCCCCGTACGCTCCTGAATGGCCTGCAGCGCTGGCTGGTAGTGCGTTTCGTTGATAAAGCGCTGTTGCAGGGCCTCGAAGAGCTCCGGGTTCTCGGCGGCTATGGCGCGCCACTCCCTGGGCATGGCCCCGTCGCGTCCACCTGTGTTTGACGGCCCGGCCTTGCGCAGCCGGGCGGACCACTCGGGTGCTTCGCCGTCCAAAAAGGCCAGGAAATTGTCCATGCTGCCCTGACGCGAGGAAAGCTGGAACACCCCGTAGCTCGTGCCACCTACCTTGTCCCAGCCTATGGCTTGCGAGCCCTCGCCGCCGGATTCGAATGCTCGCGCCAAGACACCCGCCATCTCTTCCTTGGATACTGCGGATCGTCGCGAATCGTTTTCCATGGATATTTCGCCATTCTGCCGGCCTGCTTCGGGAGCCGCCTCGTGAGTGGATTTGGAAGCCGTCTCGACATTCGGCGATCCGGTCGAAACCTTGGCGGAAGAGCGACCTTGAGGCAGATGCCCTTGGTCGGCATCGCTATTCTGGTACGCCTGGAGCTTGCCCAGGGTCGCCAGCATGTTCATGCCTAGTGAGTTGAGACCGATGCCTCCGCCTGGACGCTCTTCTTCATCCTGCTCGTCCCAACCCATGGATACGTTCAGGAATCGGTCCGCCATGGCCAGATCAATAGCTTGGCGCATGGTTTCCATGGTCTTCCGAAAGTCTGTCGGATTGGCGCTGACGGATTGCCGACGGGCCTGTGACTGAGGCTCGGCAGTAGGTGCGGATAAAATATTGTTTAATTTCGACTGGATATTTGTCATGTGCATACTCCGGACTTAGAGTTCAGACACATTATGCAATAAGCTGGCCACTAGGCTTAAAAATATTTTAATATTAAATTCAAATAGTTATAAAATGTGAAACGTATGGGTACGCTAGTCCACAAAGAGTTGACACCTTAGACCGCCTGCGGCCCGCGGCAGACAGCATGCACAGGCGTATGTCTGTCAATAAATCAAAATTATCAGCAAAGATGGAACGATATCCATTGAGTTTGGACTAATGCGTCGCAAGCCTGTCCGATATTCCTGGAAATTGGCTGCAGGCCTGGATTTATGAAGCTGGTATTGCAGTTGCTAAGCAGCCTTGGGGATACCTGACACGTTCATGGAGGCTTGTCCTCCAGGGAGGAATACATGATAAAGCTTCTATTTAAGTTCACCATCCTATTTTTGATTTTGCATGCGCCTCTGTCCGAAGCTCATGGCCTGGTCATCTACGGCGGCAAGTCCGTCGCGGACCTGGGCATGTACGTGGCTGAAGTGACCTATTTCCCTTATACGGATACCGAAGCCGAGCTTACGGTGACCATGTGCAACCTGAGCGGCGCGGTCCGGGGATGCCGTATCACGGGCTTTGCCGTCGTCAATCCGTACGGGCGCATCGAGCATATCGCGCCGGGCAGCGACTTCCCTGCGGCATTCCAGGTTTTCGGCGCCGCGCGCCGCGCTAGCAGCATCAAAACGATGGATGAATTCGGCGCCTCTCTGGGATCCGACCTTCCCGAACGGCTGGACTTGGCTAGCGGGCTGCCGCCAGACCAAGCTGCCCGCGCGACAGCCTTCCGCTTTCTGCTCACGGGGCGTGGACTCTATTCACTCAAGGAAACGGATTTTGTCCCCGATGCGGGGAATATCACACCCGTGAATACGGGCGGCTCTCGCGAAGGTCGCTGTTTCTTCGCCGTGCGCTACGCGGATGCTCAGGAAAGGGAGCATATCCTGGGCCGGGCCAATTACTGGCTGCGCTGATATCGGGTAGCCTCACTGGCTGTGATCAAAAACGAAAGCCCCTGCAAAGGGGCTTTTCTTGTTTGATCTCCGGTAGGAATTTTCAGCAGTTGGTGCGGCCAGTGCAAATAAGGCGGGGCGCCACGCCTATTCCGCTGGCAGCGTGCCGACGATCATGGCCATGCCCGGCGCCGTATCGATGCGCTCGATATCGCGGCAACCGGCCTCCATCAGCCAAGAGGCGATCTCCTCTTCCGTGTACGTATCGCCAGCCGGCGTGTTCACGATCATGTTCAGGGCGAACAGGGCCCCGCGCTCGGGCAGCACGCGATCCGGCTCCATGATGAAATCCAGGACCACGATGCGGCCGCCGGGATTGAGGGCCGCGGCTGCCTTGCGCATGAGCAGCCTGTTCTCTTCAGGCGAGTTGATGTGCGCCACGGCCGAGAAGAAGACCAGATCGTAGGCCAAGCCGAGATCGTCGGTGCGATAGTCGCCGGCCCGCGTGGACACGCGGCCGGATAAGCCGGCCTTGCGGATGTAGTCCTCGGCCAGGCGGACTACCGGAGGCAGATCAAAGACCGTGACGCTCACGCCTGCCTTGGCCTGGGCAAAAGCCATGGCATACACCCCGGAGCCGCCGCCAACGTCCAGCAGCCGGTTTACCCCGTGCAGGTTGAGTTTGCTCACCTCGACGGGAGCCGACTTGAATGCTCGACGGTGCATGGCCGCGATGAAACTTGCGGTCCACTCCTCGTCTTGAATGGGCGTCGCGGCCTCGTCCAGGCAGCCGCCCTTGCGCACGGCATCGGTGAGCGAGCCCCAGGCGCGGTACAGTTCGGAACTGTGGCGCAGGTTGGTCAGGTAGTCCTCGCGGCCTTCCACCAGGAACAGTTCGCTCAGCTCCGTATTGGAGAAGAGCCCGTGCGTCTTGCGCACCAGGCCCAGGGCCGTGAGGGCGTTGAGCAGCCGGTCCGTGGCCTTGGCGTCGGCCTGGATTTTTGCGGCCACCTCGGTCGAGGCTACCGGCTCGCCGCCATCACCACCCAGGCTGGACAGGGCGGTGAACACTCCGAGATCCACGGCCGTGAGCAGGGTCCGGCTGCGCTGGAAAGCCATGGCCAGGGCCATGATGCCCTCGGGGGTGTTGAGTTCCGGACGGGATTGCCACATATGGTTCCTCCTTCGGGCGCACTGCGTCGGCTGAAATCCTTTTATGATTTAGCGCCCTGCGCAGGGCGGCGCAAGGCGTTTGCGGGCTGTAAGTCGCAAGCCAGGGTTTGTCCGGCCGCTCAGCAGGTCGGCAGGCTTAGAGCCAGGCCGCCCATGGAAGTCTCCTTGTATTTGCACAACATGTCGCGGCCGGTCTCGCGCATGGCCCACAAGGCCCTGTCCAGCCCCACCACATGCGCGGCCGGATCGCCGAAAGCAGCCAGAATATAAGCGTTATAGGCCTTGACCGCGCCCATGGCGTTGCGTTCGATGCAGGGTATCTGCACCAGCCCGGCCACGGGATCGCAGGTCAGGCCCAGGTGGTGTTCCAGGGCGATCTCGGCCGCGTGCTCGATGATCTGGATGTCCTGGCCTAAGCAGTGCGCCACGCAGGCCGCGGCCATGGCCGAGGCCACGCCCACTTCCCCTTGGCAGCCTACCTCCGCTCCGGCAATGGATGCGTTGTGTTTGGCCAGAAAGCCGATGGCTGCCGCGGCCAACAGTCCTTCGCGCAACGTGCGGCGAGGCAGCTCCATGCGTCGGCGCAGGAGAGCCAGCACGGCGGGCATGACACCGGCCGAGCCCGAGGTGGGCGCCGTGACCACAATGCTGCCAGCGGCGTTCTCTTCGGCCGCGGCCAGAGCGTAGGCATTTAGCGACACCAGGAAACGGTCCGGGATCGGCCGGGTGCGGCTGCGTTCGTACAGGGCCTTGGCTTTGCGCCGCAGGCCGATGGCGCCGGGCAGCAGACCCTCGGCGGCCACGCCGCGTTCCACGGAAGCCAGCATGGCGTCAAGGACGTCGTTCAAGCCCTGGATGACATCCTCCAAAGCCGCCCCGGTCACTGCCAGTTCATTCTCCAGCACGATGGACGGCAGCCCCAGATTTGTGCGCGATGCGATAGCGCGCAGGTCGGCCATGGTCTCGAACGGGTGCGCGGGCTCCCCGCGAGGCTGCTCGCTTTGACCCTGCCACTGGATGAATCCACCGCCAACGGAGTAGCAGGTGCGTTCGAGAAGGGCTTCGCCGTCGGGTCCCAGCAGGCGGAAAAGCATGGTATTGCTGTAGGGATGAATGTGCTCCAGGGCGTCGAAGACGATGCTGGAAGGCGTGAGGGGCAAGCTGCGTCCGTTCAAGTCCAGGCGAAGCTTTTCCTGCGGGAGTTCGAAAATATTTATAAGTGTTACCGGATCGCATGATTCGGGGCGCATGCCCAGCAGTCCGGCCAGGATTGCCCTGTGCGTGCCGTGTCCCAGGCCGGTGGCGGACAGGGAGCCGAACAGGCGCACTTCCAGGCTGGCGGCGCGCTCCAGGATCGAGTCCGGCAGGGCGCGCACGTTTTCGGAGAATTCCAGCGCGGCGCGCATGGGGCCGATGGTATGCGAACTGGACGGCCCCGGCCCGATCTTGAACAAATCGAAAATCGATGTGCGGATGGGGGGCAAAGCTCCTCCTGGGCATTGCGATGCTGCCGGGACTGTAGACATGGAAAACATTTACAGTTTGCTGTCCACTTTATACAACAGGTGTGGTCGGATTCATAGCTTGTCACGGCCATGTTGGATGCTTGTAGGAGCAGGGGGTGGAGGATGTTGCTGGACGAGCAGGCGAGCAAGCGGCTGTTCCGTGAGGCGGGAGTGAGCGTACCCGACGGTGAATGCGTGGAGCCGGGCAGTGAGGATGGCGTCAGACCGTCCTTCCCGCCGCCATGGTACCTCAAGGCCCAGGTGCTCACGGGCGGGCGGGGCAAGGCCGGAGGCGTGCTGCGTGTGGACGATGCACGAGCTCTGCCGGGCAGGGCCCGCGAGCTGTTCGCCAAGGATATCTGTGGCCACAGGCCTCCGTATCTGCTCCTGGAACCGGCCGTGGATTTCGTGCGCGAGTGCTACGTGTCCTTTGCCGTGTCCCGCGACCGCGCAAGCCTCGTGCTCAGCGTGAGCCCGCGAGGCGGGGTGGACGTGGAACGATCCGCCGACGTCCTGACCCAGGTGATTCCCTTGCCTGCGGGCCCGGCCGAGCGAAATATGCGTGCGGCGTTCTTCCATCTCAAGGTCGGCAAGGAGTATTGGCCAGGCTTCCGCGAGCTGGTCCTGCGCCTGTTTGACGCAGTGCGCCAAAACAGTCTGCTGTTGGCCGAGATCAATCCACTGGTGCTCACACGCGACGGCCGCTGGCTGGCCCTGGACGGCAAGGCCGAGATCGACGACAACGCGGCCGCCCTGCGGCCGGAACTGGATCGCTGGTATGATCCGCGCCACCACACGCCCGACGACGTGCGCGCACGCGACGAAGGCATGAGCTTCGTGAAACTCGGCGGCTGGGTAGGCTGCATGGTCAATGGCGCGGGACTGGCCATGGCCACCATGGACCTGCTCAACCTCGCGGGATTGCCAGCGGCAAATTTCCTGGACCTGGGCGGCGCGGCCGACAGTCGCCGCCTGGATCGCGCCCTGCGCCTGCTTTTCGAGGGTCAGGATGTGCGTGTCGTGTTCATCAATCTTTTTGGCGGCATCCTGTCCTGCGAGAAAGTGGCCCAGGCCCTGGCCGATGTCCTGGCTGGCAACGAGCCCGGCAAGCCGTTGGTGGTGCGCATGGCTGGCAACGGCGCGAGCGAGGGCCGGCGGCTGCTGGAGGGGTTGAATCTGCACGGGCTCACGCTCGTGGAGGATATGACCCAGGCTTTGGCGGTCCTGGAGGGCTTCGGGCCGCGCGACCTCAACCCTCCGCGTATCGAGGCCGGTGACGGGCGAGCAGCGCAAATAGCCGACCTTTCCCCGGTGCTTGCCGCGGCCTTGCGAGGCGCGACCTCCGGAGTTTATGCGAGATCCTTCGATTTCGATGCGCAGACGCGCATCCTGGTTCAAGGCATTACCGGCAAGGTCGCGGCCCTGCACACGCGGCTCATGCTCGGCTACGGCAGCCGCATCGTGGCGGGGGTCACGCCTTTCAAGGGCGGGTTGGAAATAGAGGGCGCGCCTGTTTATGACTGCGTGCGCGAGGCGCTGCGCCATCACGAGATCGATGCGAGCATCGTGTTCGTGCCCGCCGCCATGGCGGCCGACGCCGTGCTGGAGGCAGCCGAGGCGGGCATACCGTGGGTTGTGTGCATTACCGAGGGCATTCCTCAGCAGGACATGCTTGCCACGCTGCCAAAGCTGCGCAGGCTGGGCACCCGGTTGATCGGCCCCAACACGCCGGGCATTATCGTGCCGGGCCGAACCAAGATCGGCATCATGCCGACAGATCCCTTCACGCCGGGGCCGGTGGCCATCTTCTCGCGCAGTGGCACGCTGACCTACGAGGCCGCCGCGCGCCTCTCCGCCGCAGGAATGGGCCAAGCCCTGGCCGTGGGCATCGGGGGCGATCCGCTCATCGGCCTGGGATTCGCCGATTGCCTGGCCATGGTCGCTGACGATGCGCGAGTCAAGGCCGTGCTCGTGCTGGGCGAGATCGGCGGACGAGCCGAGGAGGACCTGGCCGATTATGTGTCGCGCACAGCCTTTTCCAAACCCATGGCGGCTTTCATTGCCGGACGGACCGCGCCTTTGGGCCGTCGTCTGGGCCATGCCGGTGCTATCCTGGAGGAGAGTTCCGGCGGCGTGGCCGGCAAAATGCAGGCCTTAAGCATGGCTGGCATCCACCTTTGCCCGAACCTGGAGTCCATTCCTCGAGTAATGATGGGATTATTGGCTGCGCAACGGACTGGGAATGTGGAAAGGGCCCTTAGCGCATCTTTTCAGCTTCATGATGGTTGAGCAAATCCCGATCAGTGCTTATGAGTGCTTTACGTCCTTCATGTCTGGCAATTGGCCATTTTGGGTGGCCTTGCTGCCTCGCGAGGAACGTTTTTTCCGGGACTGCCTGCCTGGGAACATTCGCATGGCCGGAGCCCGGCCGGGAGAATGCCGCTTGAGTTACTTGCCGCGCCGTGTCACATCGGGCAGAAGTGGCGTTCAAGCGCGGCAGGCCCGCGTTGCGCGGACTCAGCGTAATCGTAAGGAGCAGTAGCATGCCCAAATCGAACGGCAAATGGATCGCAGCCGGCATTGTGCTCGTTGCCGTGGCGCTTGCCATCACGTTCGTGTTCATGGCCGGCAATAAGAAAAGCGACACCGAAGTCACGGGCCTTATCCGTCAGGCGCCTCCAGAGGGGGTCAAGCCCAAGCCGGACAATGCCTTCGACGAGCAAGGACGCCTGCGTGGCAGGGCCAGTGGTTCTTTGGGCGAGGATTCGATGGTGCCCTGGGGCTTCGTATCCGACGTGTCCGATTACCTGCTGGACCACTACTATCCAGCGGGCACGCGCCAAAACCCGACAGGCAAGGCCGTGTTCACCCTGGGCTACAAGCAGCTCAACATGCGCTACGGCCTGGAGATGTCCTACTTCGGCCATGACAGCGAGGATGTGCGCGGAGCGCGGCAACAGATTTTCGAATATATCTTCCGTCCGGGCATGCTCACGGCGCTGCATACGCTTTATGCCGAAACCTTCGTGCAGGATCTGGCCCTCAAGGCCGGTCAGGCCGAACGCGAGTTCGTGCTGCCCGATGGCAGCTACGCGGCGCGTCCCCTGAACGAGGGCGAGGTGAAGGAATGCCTTGGAATGGTGGCCGGCTTCTTGCGCGAGGGCGCCCGCGTGCTGAGCGTCATGGCCTCCAACGAGCGTGTGCTGTCCATGCTGCCCGAGTACGAACAGGCCTCGCAACGGGTGAACACGGCCTATGCCGAGTTCAACACCCAACGCGAGTCCGACGGCCAAGATCAGGTAAAGGCGGGCGATGCCATCAAGAAAGCCATTCAGAGCCGCGAGGCCTTGCGTCAAGCCGTCGTCGGCGCGGTGCGCCGGGACGCCGGCCGTTTGTCCATGCCCGACGACGCCATCTTTTACCTCGTGCAGTGGGGGTCCAGGCGCGTGACCGACGGCGAGGGCCGCACCCAGTCCCTGTCCGTGGCGGGTAAATTGCTTAATGACGTGGCCAGCCGTCTGCTCTCCGTGGCTACGAACGGGACCGGGCTCGGCACGGCCTGATGCGCCGATAGGCGCAGTTCACAATACACATGTCGTGATCGGCGGCGCAGGGTCACCGTAGCGGGAGTAAGAAAGTCCGCTGCGGTGTAGTGTCTCTTTTTTTAGAGCAGATTGCCTTTAAGACGCCCGCTCCGGCGTTAACGGCGCAAGTGAATTGCGCCTGCGCCTACGCGCGGCGGCAAGCCATGCCGACGCATGGCTTGCAGAGCATTTTCAAAAGCAAAATGCTCTACAACACGTTCATGAAATGCACAGATGGAGCAATCAATGTGCGCCTGCTAGGCATTGATTTCGGTCTCAAACGCGTGGGTCTGGCCCTGACGGACGAAGGCGGCAGGATGGCATTTCCCAGGCCGGCCCTGGCGCGCACGTCCAATGATGCACTTATCGCAGAGATTGGACGTATGGCGGCCGAGGAGAAGGTCGAGGCTGTCGTGCTTGGCCTCCCCATTGCAATGGATGGCGAAGAGACGGACCTGAGTCGACAGGTGCGTAACCTGGCCAGGAAAATAACATCCAAGACCGGACTGACAGTGCACCTTATGGACGAAAGGCTGACCTCGGCCGAAGCCCAGGCTCGCCTGCGTGAGGCTGGAGTGTCGTCGAAAAAAATGAAGGGGAAGCTGGACAGCGGCGCTGCCGTGCTCATCCTCGAAGCATATTTGGGAAGATCATGATCAAGAGAATGCTCAAGCTGCTCGTCGGCCTGGCGGCCGTGGGCCTCGTCATCGGCCTTGTCGCTGGCGGCTGGCTCGGCTGGCAGGCCTGGAAGTTCCTCAACACTCCGTCCGAGTCGCCCGGCCGCGAAGTGGTGCTGGATATCCAGCCCGGCGAGACCTTCGCGCACGTGGCCGTAGAACTGGAGCGTAAAGGCGTGATCACCGACGCGGAGAAGTTCCGTCTGTTAGGCCGTTGGCGCAAGGCCACGGGGCACGTGCGCGCCGGCGAATTCGCCCTGAACACGGGCATGGTCCCGGACGAAGTGCTTAAGACCCTGACCACCGGCACGGAGATGCTGCACCGCCTCGTGGTGCGCGAGGGCTTGGCCTGGTGGGAAACGGCCAAGCTCGTGGAGCAGGCCGGCCTGGGCTCCTTCGAGTCCTTCAAGGCGGCCGTGCATGATCCGGAGTTGCTGGCCAAGCACAACATCCAAGCTGACAGCGCCGAAGGGTATCTGTTCCCCGAGACATACATGTTGCCCAAGCCCAAGGGCAATGATGCCAGAGCCGTGGTGGAAGTCATGCTCGGCCACTTCGCGACCGCTGCAGGCAAGGTCTGGCCGCAAGGATTGCCCGAGCCCGGGAAGCTGCACGAGCTGGTCGTCCTGGCCTCGCTGGTTGAAAAGGAGACAGGCGCGCCCGCGGAACGCCCACGCATCGCCGGCGTGTACGCCAACCGCATCGAGCGGGGCATGCGCCTGCAATGCGATCCGACCATCATCTACGGCCTGGGCGAGAGCTTTGACGGCAACATCCGCAAGGCGCACCTGCTCGATGCCGACAACCCGTACAATACCTACCGCATAAACGGACTGCCGCCGGGCCCCATTGCTTCGCCTGGGCTGGAGTCGCTCAAGGCCGCGGCTGAGCCCGAAAAACACGCGTATCTGTACTTCGTGTCCAGACAGGACGGCACGCACCAGTTCAGCAAGACACTGGAGGAGCATAACGCGGCCGTGCGGGAGTATCAGCTTCGCCGGCACTGATATTTTGTGAGCCTGGAACGATAAAGGCCGGCGGAGTCATCTCGCGCCAGCCTTCTCCGAGCTCCGTAATGCGCAGCCTTATTGCATTTTCATTCCGCCCTTCATTCCGCCATGCGCCGAGCGGAACTTGTCCCACTCCTGGGCGCTGATGGTCCCATTCCCATCGGTGTCGATGAGTGTCATGTCCTTCTGGCTCATGCCGGGATGGCGAACCTGGAATTCCTCAAGGCTGATCTGGCCGTCATTGTTCGTGTCCATATCCTGAAAGTTCGCCCAGCGGCCCATACCCATGGAGCCTTGGCCCGTGAGCTGGCCGTGGCCGGACTGCCATTCGGTCTGGTCCAAGTAGCCGTCGCCATTGCGATCCCATTTCTGGAAGGACTGCTGGAATTCCTGGCTGCTGATGCGGCCATCCTTGTCCTGGTCCACGATCTCGAAACCGCCGCCAGCCATCATGCCATATCCGTAACCCGGCTTGCCCACAGCCGGCCCTTTGCCCTGACCATGGCCTTTGCCCTGCCCCGGGCCTTGTCCCTGGGCAAGAGCAGAACCGGCTGCCGCCAGCATGGCCACGGCCGCCAGGATCGCCACTATGCGTTTCATTGTCTCTCCTTGGTTGAAGCCCATTGCGGCCAGCATAGCGCATCCGTGCGCAAAGCCAAGCATATCTTCACCCGTGCGGCAGTCACGTCCAGAGCAGATTGCCTTTAAGACGCCCGCTCCGGCGTTGACGGCGCAAGTGAATTGCGCCTGCGCCTGCGCCTGCGCAGCTGCAAGCCATGCCGACGCATGGCTTGCAGAGCATTTTCAAAAGCAAGATGCCCTAATAGCCCTTAGGATTCGTCCTCGCCCTCCGGGCCATGCACGACCTTCCACTCGAGTGTATCAATGCTGCTGTCGCCGTTGCTGTCCATGTGCCGGAAGGCCCGGTCGTATTCCTCCTTGTCGATGGTTCCGTCACGGTTGAAATCCATGACCCCGAAGCCCTCGTAGTAGAGCATGGGCCGGTCGCGGGGCCAATCCTCGGTCGGCCTACCCTCCTGCGGCCACTCCTGGCCAGGCAATTCCTCGCCCGGGGGACTCTCCATCTGTGAGGAATCCTGGGCAATGGATGGAGCGGCCAGCAGAAGCCCAGTCAGCACCAGCCAAACGCTTACACCTTGTCGCATAACACCCTCCTGCCATTCCCCTTATTGCTGCTGACCCTCGGCCTGTCCCCCGGGCTGGCTCTCGGGCTGGCGCACGATGGCGCGCTCGTGCGTCTTCTCGTAATCCTGCCAATCCTTAACCGCGCCTTCCTTGGCCTTTTGTGGATCGGGAGAGCCGGTCCACTGCTCACTGGCCGCTTCCTGGCCTTCGGTTGTTGCGCGCTCGGCAGTGCCTTCAGCTCCGGACTTCATCTCTTCCGGGGACTCGATCAACCGTCTGGCCTCATCGCTGCTCTGGGTTTCGCCAGGCGCCTGATCGCTCATGACATCGACAGCCTCCTCACTACGTTCGGCTTCAGGCGTGAGCAGCTGTTCATTGCCGGGCTGCTGGTCGACTATGGACTCCGGCGTCTGCCCGGCGTCATCGCTGCGGGGAGCCTCGCCGGCCGCCCTTTCGTCCAGGGTGCCGGATTCGATGCCCATGGCCTCCGACTCGCTTTCCAGCGCGCCGCCGGTGCCGGGCACCTTGCCGGCCAGAGGATCGACCGTAGGAATCTCTTCGCTGCTGCGTTCGCTGGTCGACTCCTTTTCGTCCGTGAGATAGGCCGGGTCACCGGCGCTCGGGTCGCCTTGCTGCTCGGACACCGTGTCGGGGACGCTGATGTCGGATCTTTCCTGCTGCCCGCTTGGGGTATCGGACTCACTCGCGCCCATCTCGGATGTGCCTTGCCCCTCAGACGTATCGCCGGATTCGCTGCCCATATCGATGGTGCTGGCGCCCGAGCTGGCGCCGAAGCGCGACATGGTTTGCTGCCATTCCTGTGAGCTGAGCTGACGATCGCGGTCCTGATCGGCCTGCCGGAAGGCCCCTACGACTTCCTCTGGAGTCAATTGCCCGTCGCGGTCCTCGTCGACCATAGCAAAGGGCGCATCCGTGGCGGAGCTGTCACGGCCAGGCTGGTCCACGTCGGAAAGCTTTACGGGCTCACCAGGCTGAAACTCTTCATCACCTTGTTCCTGCGCCCGCATGGCTTGTCCCGAAGACTGCCCCTGGGACTCCTGAGCGCCACGCTCAGCCTCGCCTGCGGATGCGTCGCCCTCGGTCGCGCCCATTTCGGTGGTGCCGACTCCGATATTGGGCATGGCATCGCGGTACTCTCCGAAATCAACCGTACCGCTTCCGTCCTTGTCGGCCTGTTCGAAGGCTGTGCGGGCCTCCGAGAGGCTCAGTTTGCCATCGCCATCGGTATCGATGGCGCTGAAAGGCTCCTGCGGCTCGGTAGCGGACCGCTCTTGAACGGCCGCTTCGTCACCTGCCAAGGATTCGCCCTTCAAACCGGTCACGCTGCTTCCCGTTCCCCCGGAACGTTCATCCGTACCCTCGGCTTCGAAGTCCGTATCCCCGGCAGGGGCGGCGGTTTCCACCTGTTGTCCGGTTTCAACCTCGCTGCCGACCGTGGTTTGTTCCTGGCCTGTTTCGTTCATCGGGCTCGTCGTCGCCGCGAAGGCCTGCGGGCCACTGGCCACGGCTGCCGCCATGGTTATCGAGAGGAGTAGTCTTTTCATGAGCCGACCTCCTTGTTTAGATTCCGGATCAATAATCGAGCATACAGGCCTATGCCCGTGAGACAAGGAGGGTATTTATTTACCGTTGAGGTCTAGCTGGACGACCGTGACCGCAGGGATCGCCAGGGCCGCAAGCAGTCAGGCGGCTGGCAAGGGCGTAAGCTGGAGGGCTTTGCAAAGGAAATGGGGGTCCAGGGAAATCATTTCCCTGGCGGGAGAGAGTCTGAGAGAGGGCAGCGCCCTCTCTCAGGTCAAATGCAAACTGCTCTGGCGGTGAGCTTTCATGCGCACGTTTTTCGCGTGGTGCGAGGCAAGCCTGCAGGAGGCTTTCCCAAGGCAGGCGCGCCTATTCCTTCAGCGTTCCGAACTCGCCGATCTCACGGTTCTTGCGCACGTTGTCCCAGGTGAAAATGCGGCCGTTCATGGTCACATAGACTCCGGGGGGCAGGCACTGCACGGCGGTCACGGCGCAGCCAAGATTAAAGCCCGCGTCCGAGTGCACGAAGGAGTAGGGGATCATGGCCCCGACCAGAGCCACGGCCTTGCCGGTCACGGCGGGCCCAAGCACGCGGGCCGTGTCGGCCATGGTGTCAGTGCCGTGGGTTATGACGATGCGCGACTCGGGCGCGGCCAGGCAGCGTTCGCGAATGAGCAGACGGTCTTCCATGGTCATGTCCAGGCTGTCCTTGAGCATGACCACTTCCACGACGAATTCGGCCCGGCAGCGGGCCAAGGTCAGGATGTCGCCCAATCTGGTGCGCGAGAAGACCAGGTTGCCGCTCTGGGCGTCGTATTCCTTGTCGATGGTTCCGCCCGTGATGAGAAAGCGGATGCGTCCGTCCGCGACTTTTGTCATGGCTTACATCTCCAGCCGGACCTGATCCGGGCTCAGGCGGCGTTCCAGGCGGCCGGCCACGATGCTCATCGAATAGCAACATATGAAGTAAAGCGCGGCCACGGAGGAATAAATCTCGAAGGGGTAGACCATGAGCCGGTTGATCAGTCCCTGGGCCACGAAAGTCAGCTCCAGCACGCCGATGACGTAGGCCAGGGAGGTGTCCTTGAAGATGGCGATGAACTGGCCCACGATGGCTGGAATCATCTGCTTGAGGGCCTGGGGCAGGACGATCTTGCGCATGGTCTGGCTGTAGGACAGGCCCGTGGAGCAGGCCGCTTCCACCTGGCCGGGCGGAATATTCTGGATGCCGCTGCGCACGATCTCGGCCAGGTAGGCTCCGGTGAACACGGTCAGGGCGATGGTCGCGCTCCAGAACACGTTCAGGTAGGAGCCCGTGAAGGCCGGCAGGAAAAAGTAGGTCCAGAAGATGACCATGATCAGTGGCGTGCCGCGAATGCACTCGATGTACAGCGTGGCGGGCAGGCTGAACAGGCGGTTTTTGGACGCGCGCGCCAAGCCGACCACAAGGCCGATGAAGAAGCTCACCGTGATGGCGATGAAGGACATGAGGATGGAGAAGGACAGGCCGCCCAGGCCCAGGAAAAGCTCGGTCTCGTCGCCCTGGGGAAAGCGCCAGATGAGCAGGGTGCGGAAATTGTCGGCAATGACCTGCCAGTTGAACGAGGCGACGCCCTGGGCTACCTGCAAGAGCAGATAGCCGAGGATGGCCACGAAGCCGATCTTGGCCGCCGGAATGCCGAGCCCGGCCAGGATTCGGCCCAGGCGGCGCATGAACGCCGCGCCGGGCGACAGGCGCAGGCTGGCCTGCGCCGGTATTGGCGTCGACTGGCGCGAGGCGCGGCGCAGGCGTCCCAGCGGCGAGAACAGGATGTGCAGCGTGCGCAAAACGCGGTTGCGCGGCCTGTGCTCCAGGGAGCGCAAGCGGACGTTCACGCTGTTGAGCACGAGGGAAATGGTCAGGGACAGGCTCAGGTAGAGGATCGTGGCCGCGGTGGTGGCCTCGAAGCCGCGGAAAGTCAGGGATTCGACCTGTTGCGACTGCCAGCAGAGTTCGGCCACGCCCACGACCATGGCCAGGGAGGAGTTCTTCATGTTGTTGAGGAACTCGCTGCCCAGAGGCGGGATGATGACCCGAAAAGCCAGCGGCAGGATGATGCGCGTGAGCACCTGGAAATAGGACAGGCCGCTGGAGTAGGCCGCTTCCAGCAGTCCCTTGGGAATGGACTGCAGGCCGGCGCGGATGACCTCGGCCATGAACGAGCCCGTGTAGATGGACAGGCCGATGGTCGCGGTCCAGAATTCGAAATCCTGGGCATAGGCGAATTCGCGGGCTGCCTCGGGCAGGGCCAGGGGCATGGCGAAGTACCAGAAGAAGAGCTGTACCAGCAGAGGCGTATTGCGGAAGAACTCGACATAGGCATTCGAGGTCCAGCGCAAGGGCTTGAACTTGGAAAGGCGCCCCAGCCCGAAGAACGTGCCGAGCAGCAGGGCGAGGAAGGAGCTGACGAGCGTGATCTTGATGGTCAGGCCGAGACCCTTGAGCAGCTCAAGCCCCAGGTGCATGCCATAGGTCTCGTTGAACTTATAAAGAACAGACCATTCGAAGTCGTAGCCGAACTCGAAAACGAATCCCCAGTACCAGACCATGAGCCCGGCCAGGGCCAGGAGCACTGTGTTTTGGACCCAGCGCTTATCCAGCCAGTATGCCATCATGTGTGGAAATCCCAATGCAAACAGGTTCATGGAAAAGCGCGGGTCCGGGACCAGTCCCGAACCCGCGCGGCAAGAACTCTAGCTCAGGCTAGGGCCACATCTCGATCTTGGCGGTCAGGGGGAAGTAGTAGGGCGTATCGGGGCCGTACCACTTGTCGTAGATCTTCTTGTAGGTGCCGTCGGCCCACATGTCCTGCAGCGCGAAGTTGACGGAATCGCGCCACTTGGAGTCGTTCTCGGGCAGGCCGATGCCGTAGGGCTCATCGGAGATGAAATCGCCGACCAGCTCGAACTGGCCCGAAGCCTGGGCGGCGTAGCCGAGCAGGATCGTGGAGTCGGTGGTGAAGCCGGCCACGCGGCCGTTCTTCAGGGCCTGGAAGGCTGCGGCATAGTCCGGGAAGGAGATAACGTTCTGGTCGGCGTTCTTGTCGCCCAGTTGCTTGAGCTTGTTGCGCGCGTTGACCTCGCTCGTGGTGCCCTTGGTCGAGGCGATCTTCTTGTTCTGGGCCACGATGTCCTTCCAGTCCTTGATGCCGCTGTCCTTCTTGACCAGCAGCTTCTGGCCGTCGAAGAAGTAGGTGATGGAAAAATCGATTGACTTGTCGCGCTCGCGCTTGTGGGTCATGTTGGCCACGGACATGTCGATGCGGCCCTGTTGTACAAAGCTGATGCGAGTCATATCCGATACTTGGACACGTTCGAGCTTCACGCCCAGGCGCTTGGCGACCTCCTCGGCGATGTCCACGTCGAAGCCAACCCACTCCTTCTTCTCATTGTAGAAGGCGCCGGGGATGGAGTTCGTCATGATACCCGCACGCAGTACCTTTGCTTTCATGACCTTGTCATAGGTCGATTCGGCGAATGCCGACGAGGCACAGCATAGCGCGACGGCGGCCACAACCAGAAATGCTTTTACCAGACGCATGGCACTCTCCTTGTTGCACAGCTACTCAGGGACACAGGTGTCCCGAACCAAAAAAACGCCGGCAATGACGCCGGCGGTAATCCCTAGTGGGAGAGAATTTTGCTCAGGAATTCCTTTGTCCGCTCGCTTTGGGGATTATTGAAGAACTCCTCGGGCGAGTTCTCCTCGACGAGCTTGCCGCCGTCCATGAAGATGACCCGGTCGCTCACCTCGCGGGCAAAGCCCATCTCGTGAGTCACGCAGACCATGGTCATGCCTTCGCGGGCCAGGGTCTTCATGACGTCCAGCACCTCGTTGATCATTTCAGGATCAAGAGCGCTGGTAGGCTCGTCGAAAAGCATGATCTTGGGCTTCATGGCCAAGCCGCGGGCGATTGCCACTCGCTGCTGCTGCCCACCGGAGAGCTGTGCGGGATAGGCTCCGGCCTTGTCCGGGATATTGACCTTTTCGAGGAGCGCCATGGCCAGATCCTCGGCATTGCGGCGGGACATCTTGCGCACCATGAGCGGCGCCAAGGTGATGTTCTCGAGCACGGTCATGTGCGGATATAAGTTGAACTGCTGGAAGACGAAGCCTACCTCGGCGCGCAACATCTTCAGGTTCACGTCCGGGGCGCCCAGATCCTGACTGTCCACGACGATTCGACCGCGCTGGATGGGCTCCAGACGGTTGATGCAACGTATGAGCGTGGATTTGCCGGAGCCGCTGGGCCCGCAGATGACGACAACTTCGCCCTTCTGGATGGTCAAGGTGATGTCGCTCAGGACGTGCAGCTCGCCAAACCATTTATGTACATGCTCGAACTCGATCACGGATACTCCGAATGAAAGTACTTCAGTTGGCAAAAACGTGAAATAACAGAATCGCCTAGGCCGGGCAAGGGCGCACGGTGAAGGTCATGCGATAAATGTGCTCCGGTAACAGCTTCGCGGCCTTACTTGCCCGTAAAACAGAGGGCCAAAAACGTTTATGACATTCAGCTACAGAGCGATAAGTCCCTCGATACTCGCTGCGGCGCGATAGATGGAGATGACCCTCTCGCTGCTCTCCATGTGCAACTCTGCGGTGAAGCTGATGTACTTGCCCGTGCGGGATTCGCGCGTGGTGAACTTGAAGCCTTTCAGCAGCTCCACCATTTCGGCAAACTTTGCCAAGGGGACGATAAACTTGAAAGTATACGGACAGGGAAAGCTGTGGTGCTCGTCCAGCTTCTCCTTGAGCCGCAAGAGGAGATCGTCTGACATGAGGGCATTCCTCCATAACATGATACGCGACGTGTAATTGAGCGCACGTCAGGATATCTGTTTTTGCTTGCCTAATAGTTACGGCATGATAGAATATCGTACGTCCGGATGCTTCCGGCCTGGAACGGCACAGCAAGCCATCCTGGGGAAATACATAAGCACGAACCAAGGAGTGGGCATGACCAGACAGGAAATTGTCGACACCCTCCAGACGGCCGCGGATTTGCCCGACAAGACTACCGCCGGGAAGGCGCTGGATGCCATCCTTGAGTCAATGACCGAGGAGCTGGCTTCGGGGGGCAGCGTCCTGATCAGGGGGTTCGGTTCCTTCCATGTCAAGATCGTGGCCGAGCGCCAGGGCCGCGATTTTAAGACCAATCAGCCCATACACATCCCTGCTTACAGGACGGTCAAGTTCGAGCCGGGCGTGGAGCTGCGCCATTTCGTGATTGCCGGCAAGTCCGAAGCCTACGCCGAGAGCGCGCAGACCCGTCTGGATGCCCTGCGGGCTTCCCTGGACGAATGGGGCAAGAGGACCGAGGGCTTGGGCGCGGGAGCTCGCGACTATTACAATGCGAACATCGGCAGGTTCCGGAACTCCTACGAGGAAGCCCGCTACAAGCTGACGCTCCTGCGGGGCAGCAGCGGTAGAGCCTGGGCCGAACTCAAGCAGGGCATTGACGGCGCACTCAAGGAACTAAGGACCGCCTTCCAGCGGGCCAGGGATAAATTTTAGAGCCTGCAGCCATCCACAGGCCTGAAGAACATCCGGCCGGCCTCAGGCATGCCGCGCCGCGGAGGAGGCGTTTTGCGCAGAGCTGCCGGCGCTGATCACGTGCTAGAGCATTTTGCCTTTTAGAGCATTTTGCTTTTGAAAATGCTCTGCAAGCCATGCGTCGGCATGGCTTGCCGCCGCGTAGGCGTAGGCGCAATTCACTTGCGCCGTCAACGCCGGAGCGGGCGTCTTAAAAGCAATCTGCTCTAAAATGCTCTGCAAGCCATGCGTCGGCATGGCTTGCCGCTAGCTTCGGCGTAGGCGCAATTCACTTGCGCCGTCAACGCCGGAGCAGGCGTCTTAAAAGCAATCTGCCCTAGACCGTAAGGGCGAACAGGGCCGACTGGAAAAGGCCTATGACGAAGCCGAGCACGCCGCCCACCAGTTCGATGAAGCGGAACTCCTTGCTCATGATGGCGAAGAGTACCTCTTCGAGCTTATCCATGGAGAAGTTCTCGATGCGTTCGCGTACATGGCGGCTCACGTCCAAGCTGGCCTCCAGTTCGCTCGAGGCCTTGGTCAGCAACTCGGGCACGAAGCGCTCCAACTCCGGCACGAGGACCTCCTTGATCTTGACCAGTGTGGGACCGGTCAGGAACATGGCCGCCATGGGCACGGCCTTGGTCAAATCCTTGGTCAGCAGCTTTTCCACATAGGCGTCCAGTTGGCCGTGCAGTCTGCCGGCCAGAGCCGGATCACGCAGCAGCGTGGAGATGTCGCCCGCGCAGATGAGCTCCCGTTCGATGACATCGCCCAGGTTGGCTGCCAACGCTGATTTACGCTTGGGAAACACGCCTTGAATCGTGAACAAGGGCAGGTGTATGGGCTTTCTGGGGTGAAAGAGCATCTTCACGGCCACATAGTTGGTGAACCAGCCGATAGCGGCGCAGATGATGGGCGCGAGTATAAAAGGAATGGCGTTCATTCGCGGGCGTCCTTTGATTGATTAAAAAAGAGATGGCCCAACTGTTGTCGGGAGGGCGAGTTGTAATGCCCCAAGGCCGGGAGCGCAAGGGGGAGCTTGCATCCTACGTCGTTCTGTTATGTTGCTCTCGGTAGAAGGCTAAAATCAATGCCGTCGCCTTGCGGTTGAAGAGCAGGCCGACATGGCTGGACAGGCCGACGGCTTCCTCGCGCCAGGTCGCGCCTGCCGGAATGCGCGCGGCCTCGGGCGGCAAGACCATGTTGTCGAACTCGGTATATAGACTGAGGACGGGCAAGTCTGGTTGCGGCATGGCATTGAGCCTGCGGATGAATTCCCCGCCCCAGAGCAAATCCCGCGCCGTGCGTCCGACGCCCAGGGCCGCCAGCTTGCTGCCGTGATGCGGCGCGCCCAGGGTTACCGCGCCCGCCACGTGCGCTGCGATCTCCGGATCGGTCAAGGTCATGCGGATGACTAGGCCGCCCGTGCTATGGCCCACCAGGAAGACCTTTCGCCCCGGATGCGCGGCGAGCACCTCGCGCATGCGTTGCGTAAGCTGTCGGCTGATATCCGGCACGCCGTCGCGCAGGGAATTGTAGGTTATGGCGTACAGATTACGCACGCCCGCCCGCTGAAAACGGCGGCGGATGGCAAGCCAACCGCCGGCCGAATGGTAGAGCCCATGCACGAAGATCACAGGCGCACCGGCATCGGTCTTGCGTTGACCTGGGCTTGGCCGATACATGCCTGGCCACAAGCCTAGTAATACCGATGCATAGGCCGCGAGCTGCGCGATCGAGGACAGCAGCATTAGATGGGCGAGCAGTCGCCATGGATGTCCGGCAGCCGCTCGCTCGAACACGGCCCGATGCGGCGACGAGGCCACTTCATACCAGTAGAAGGCGTAGCTCAGCAGCCCGATGATAAATGCCGCGACCAGTGGAATAAGCAAGAGCATGAGAAGCGTATCCATGGGCTTGCCATTGCTGGAGCGCGCCGAGAAGTCAAGCATTACCGCCTGTTTTGCTTGGAATCCTTGCCAGGAGACCAGGCTGGCGTTAATCTGCCGCGTCGAATCCGCACCGCAGGAGCCGGAGCATCCATGACCCCGATCAGTTATGATGATTTCGCAAAAGTGGAGATGCGCGTGGGCCGCATCGTGCGCGCCGAGGCTTTCGATAAGGCGCGCAAGCCGGCCTACAAGCTGTGGATCGATTTCGGCGAGCTGGGCCAGCGCAAGACCAGCGCCCAGATCACCACGGCTTATGCCCTGGAGGATCTGGCAGGCCGGCTGGTCATCGCGGTGTTCAACTTCCCGCCCAAGCAGATCGCGGACTTCATGTCCGAGGTGCTCGTGTTGGGCGCCGAGGACGAGCAGGGCAGAATCATCCTGCTTGAGCCCGAGCGCGAAGTGCCGCTCGGCGGACGTATCTATTAGAGCATTTTGCTTTTGAAAATGCTCTGCAAGCCATGCGTCGGCATGGCTTGCCGCCCCGCAGGCGTAGGCGGAATGTAATTCCGCCGTCAACGCCGAAGGGAGCGTCTGAAATGCAAAATGCTTTAACCAACGGGAGTGGACATGAGCGTGCGATCGACCCTTGTGCTGGACATCGGCAGCGGCACTCAGGATGTGCTCTACTTCCTCCCTGACCGCGAGCCCGAGAACTGCCCAAAGTTCGTGCTGCCCGCGCCCGCCAGGCAGGTGGGCGCTCGCATCCGGCGACTGACGTCCGAAGGCCGGGGCATATACCTTTTCGGCACCAACATGGGCGGCGGATTCCATCGAGATGTCATGGCCCACGTCAAGGCAGGCCTGCCCATTGCCGCACACCCCGAGGCCGCATACTCCATAGCCGACGACCTGACGGCCCTGGAGGCTAAGGGCGTGACCTTGGCCGAGACCTGTCCCCCTGGCCACGTGGCCGTGCGCCTTGCCGATTACGATGCCGGATACTGGAACGCGTTGCTTGCCGCCGCCGGGCTGGAAATGCCCTATGAAGTGATGGCCTGCGCCCAGGATCACGGCTTCCATCCGGGGCAGAGTAACCGCATGGGCCGCTTCGCTCTGTGGCGCAGGTTCCTGCTGGAGGCTGAAGGCCGGCCCGAAGCCTTGGTTTACGCCCATCCGCCCCGTGAGCTGACCCGCCTCGCGGCCCTGCAGCGTTCCATCGGCGGCGGCCTGGTGGCCGATTCCGGAGCTGCGGCCGTGCTCGGAGCCTTGAGCGACCCGGAAGTGGCCGAGCGCAGCCGACACGAAGGGCTGTGCCTGGTCAACGTGGGCAACAGCCACACCATCGCCTTCCTGCTTTTTCGGGAGCGCATGTGGGGCGTCTACGAGCACCACACGGGCCTGCTGGATGAAGCGCAGCTCTGGAGCGAACTGAATGCGTTCCGCCGGGGCGAACTGGGTTTCGAGGCCGTGTTCGAGGGCAACGGCCACGGCTGTATGACGCTGGAATTGCCGGCCGAAGCGCACGGCTTCCTGCCCACGGTGGTGCTTGGCCCCAGGCGTACAATGCTGGCCCACAGACCCGTGCTCATGCCCGCCCCAGGTGGAGACATGATGCTCGCCGGCTGCTTCGGCCTGCTCAAAGGGCGGGGATTGCGCGCCAAGGCCAGCTAGCAGAGGTTATAAAAAGTGGCTGAGCGGACTTAGAGCCATGTCTGGAACCGGCCCTGCTGGCAAATGAGCAGGGGCGAGACCCCGTAGAATGCCTGATGGATTTTGTTGGCGGCTCATAGTCCGTAGCCATTCCCGTTCACTGCTTGGCATGCGTAACAGGGCCATCCGGCATCCTGTGGGCTCAACCGCCGGCAGGTTGTAGCGGCCGAGGAAATAAGTTAGCTGGCGGAGATGACGCCTGATAATCAGTTCGCGCAGCTCTCGCTCCTGTTCGCAACCTCCTTCACGGTCACCCTGTCCGGCGCGATGATGCCTGGCCCTCTGTTCACGGCGGCCATCAACGGGGGCATGCGGCGGGGTGCCTCGGCCGGTCCGCTGCTGATGCTCGGCCACGCCGCTCTGGAAAGCGTCCTGCTGGTTGGGCTGTTTCTCGGGCTAGCCCCCATGCTGACGAGCAAGGGGGCCTTTGTCGCCATCGCCCTGAGCGGATCCCTCATCCTGATCTGGATGTCCTTGTCCATGCTCCGGTCAGCGCCCACCCTCAGCCTGGCCCTGGAGCCGGAGAGGAGGGGCGGCGACCGCCTGGTCCTGTCCGGCGTGCTTCTGTCCGTCTTCAACCCTTATTGGTCCATATGGTGGGCGACGATCGGCCTGGGATACGTGCTGCAGAGTCGCGAGCGAGGCTGGCTGGGCGTGATTGTCTTCTTTGCCGGCCACCTGGCAGCCGACTTCGGCTGGTATTCCGCCGTCACCCTGGCCGTGGCCAGGGGCAAGCGGCTGCTCAGCGACACGGTCTACCGGCGGGTCGTCTCGGTCTGCGCGCTCGCCTTGGCGGTGTTCGCCTCGATTTTCGGTTGGACCGGCATCGAGCGGCTCATGTCCTGATCCTTTTTCTCTTCGGCGCCTTGCTCTATGGCCTTCCTGGTTATGCCTTTGATCCTGGACCTCCTTGGCCTCCTATTTCATGCCCGTCATTGTGCGCTCCTTGACCGAAAAGCTTGGACTCGCGCAGCAAGGCGGTATAGCTTTTCGATGGGTCAGGCTGTCTCGATTGCACAGGATGTTTGACAGCGAGCCAGCTTGAATATAAAAGTCTCTTTCTCTTTGGGGGCGGATAGCTCAGCTGGGAGAGCGCCTGCCTTACAAGCAGGATGTCGCAGGTTCGAGCCCTGTTCTGCCCACCAAAAGCCCATGCGGAGCCGTAGTTAAGCTGGTTATAACGCCGGCCTGTCACGTCGGAGGGCGCGGGTTCAAGTCCCGTCGGCTCCGCCAGCACGCAACCCCGCGCAAGGGGATTAGCAGGCTCTTCCGTGTCCCGGAAGAGCCTGCCTTTTTTCTTTGCAGGTGTTGAAAAGTCCGTCCTGACTTTTTCAGCCCTGCAATGCCGGAACAATGTTTGATCATTGCAGAGGGATGCTTGCATCCTTTTGCTTGGCAGACCAACCCGGCCAGCAGCCGGTCAAATGGGATGCCAATTACGCCGATAACCCTCACGCAAGGAGGCGGCCTTGAGCCAGCTCTTCATCAGCGTTTACATCAAGTTTTTCTTTCTGCTCACGCCCTTTTTCGTGCTCTCGGCCTTCTTGGTCTACACCACGGGCATGGAGGCCGGCCGTCAGCGCATGTTGGCCCTGCGCGTGACCTTGGCGGTCATTGTGACATGCCTTGTGCTCTACCACTTCGGCAACTCTATCTTTGCCGTTTTCGGCATCACGGTGGACGCTTTCCGCATCGGCGCGGGCTGCCTGCTTTTCCTTTCGGCCGTGAGCCTGGTGCGCGGTCAGCGCACCGTGCCCGAGGAGACCGATGGGGACATCCACGTAGTGCCCTTGGCCATTCCCATCACCGTGGGGCCGGCCACGACCGGCGCACTGCTCATCATGGGCGCGGGCGAGCAAACCTATCTGCAGCGCCTGGTGGACAGCGGAGCCCTGTGTCTTGCCGTCATGAGCGTGGGGCTCATGCTCATAATGGCCCCGGCCATCGACCGGCTCATAGGCCGCAACGGCTTGGCCATCTTGTCCAAATTGACTGGTCTCATCCTGTCGGCCCTGGCCGCGCAGATAGTTTTCACAGGCATTAAGAATTTTTTGGGGTAGTCGTAAAACTTGCTTGACTTACGAAGCCGCCTTGGATAGTTACCTGCTTCCGCGGCGACGAGAGATTGCCGCCGCGATGCGGAGCCGTAGTTAAGTTGGTTATAACGCCGGCCTGTCACGTCGGAGGGCGCGGGTTCAAGTCCCGTCGGCTCCGCCACTAAGGCGGAAAGAGAGGCGACCAGAAATGGTCGCCTCTTTCTTATGTGGCCTCCCGTAAAGAGCCATCCTCGATGTTGGCGCGGATCGTGTAGGCGGCACGCGCAAGCAGGTGTTGCCTGCACGAGGTGTGACAACTCCCATTTCTCCGTTCCTTTTCTGCTCCCGCCATACACGCAAAGTTCCGTCCGGTACGCGGTACGAAAGGAGACTGCCATTTCTTTTCAGTCGCCATGTGCGGCAAGGGGCCGTTAAATTCACTCGGATCGGTTGGGCCAGAGTCGCCCCGGGCGTCAGGCCTGCGCCTCGGTTCGGGAATCAGTGGTTCAAGGACGTCCCACTGTTCATCGGTCAGTAGAAAATATCCGCTCATCTCAAAAAGCTAAGTCAGACTTTGGCCTTGAACAGAGCAGGTTTATAAGATGTGTTCTCGCAAGCTGTTTTAGAGCATTTTGCTTTTGAAAATGCTCTGCACGCCATGCGTGGGCATGGCGTGCCGCCCCGCAGGCGTAGGCGGAATTGCATTCCGCCGTCAACGCCGAAGGGAGCGTCTGAAATGCAAAATGCTTTAGTCCCCTGAGCCTTACGTACTGCTTTCGGAGGCGCGGCATGCGCCGAAGAAGGCTTGCAGCAGATCGATAAAGGCCGCCGCGGCGGGCGACAACGAGCGCTCTTCGTGACGCACAAGGAGCACCGGCGCCGCGAGCGGCTCGCCTGCCCAATCCAGCAATGCCAGGCGCTTCTGTCGGACTTCCTCCTGTACGGTGAAGCTCGGTACTACCGAGACACCTTGCCCCGCCATGACGCAGCGTTTTACGATCTCCACGCTGGAGCATTCCACCAGTCCCTCTATGCCGACGTGCGCTTCCAGCAGAGCCTGCTCGATGAGCCTGCGCACGCTCCATACGTGACGTGTCAGGATGAGCGGCACACCCTCCAGGTCGGCGGGGTGCACGGTCTGGCGTGTGGCCAGCGGGGACTCCGGCGGTACGATGACCACCAGGCGCTCACGGTGCAAGACGTCCACATGCAGACCTGCCGCGCTGAACGGTTCGCCCAGCAACAAGGCGAGGTCCGTTACGCCGTGCCGCAGGTCCCGCACCAGCCCGTGCTGTGAATGGGTGGTCAGGTTGAGCCGCGTGGCAGGGGACCGCGCCCGAAACCGGGGCAACACCCACGGCAGGCAGTGAATGCCCAGGCTTTCGGAAATGCGTATGGCAAGTTCAACGGACGCCTCGCCGTCCAGGAGAACGCGCCGGGTCTCAGCCTCCAGATCCATCATGCGCCGGGCATGGTGCAGCAGCCGCTGGCCATGCTCGGTGAGCAGCACTCGGCGTCCCAGGCGATCGAAGAGGGGAATGCCGAGATCCTCCTCTAATGCCTTTATCTGGGCAGTGACGGTGGACGGGGCATAATGCAGGGTTTCGGCCGCCTTGCGGAAGGAAAGCCCGGCCGCCACGGTGAGAAATGTCTTAAGCAGTTGCAGATCCATCATCGTTCGGTTTCCTCGAACAAACGATTCGAAGCAATTCGTTTGCGCAAGAGCATGCCAATGTTTAAGCAATAGAACAAGGCATGGCATACATGCAGGATGGTTTATGAATCGTGAACATCGAGGAACAGCCATGAACGATGCATTGCGCACGCTGTCCATCCAGCGCAAGAAGGCCCACAAGCTGCTGCTGGATCTAAAATCTCCCACCTATGCCGCCTTTCTGGACATGGAGAGAGCCGCCTATGCCGACGGCCACTTGCCAAAGCGAGCCAAGGAACTCATCGCCGTGGGCATTTCGGTGGTCATCGATTGCCGCTCGTGCATGCAATGGCACATTGAGCAGGCTGCGGCCGCTGGCGCGACCATGCGCGAGGTGCTTGAGGCCGTGGAGGTGGGCATCGAGATGGGCGGCGGTCCTGCCACCGTGTCGGCCCGATTCGCCCTCGAGGTCATGGCCGACGTATTCGGCGCGGAGGCTCTCGAGCAGGCCAAGGCCGATACTGATGTAACGCCGGATAGATAGCATGGATACCCTTACGCTGGTCGCCATCACGGCCGCCGCGGGCTTCGCGGGATTCACCCAGGGCTTTGCAGGGTTCGGCTCGACCCTCGTGGCCTTGCCTTTGCTGGGAATGGTGCTTGATGTGCGCACGGCGGTACCGGTCGGCTGCCTGATGGCCCTGGCCATCAACGTCGTGCTCGTGGCGCGCCTTCGCAGTCACGTCCAGCGTCGGCCGCTGGGATGGCTGGTCGCTGCATCGCTGCCGGGAATGGCTGTCGGGGCCTGGATGGTGGGCATTGCTCCGGAGGGATTGCTCAAGGGGCTGCTTGGCGCGTCCGTGCTTCTGGTCGCCTTGCACTCCTTGCGGCCCGACCAGCCCAGGGCTCCCTTCCGCAAGGAGTGGATCGCGGTCGCCGGACTCCTGGCAGGCTGTCTCGGCGTGTGCATCGGCATCAACGGGCCGCCCATCGTAGCCTGGGCAGCGCGCCAACCCTGGAGCCGAAACGCCCTCAAGGCGACACTGACCAGCTATTTTCTGCTGGCCGGGATAGGCATAGTGGGTGTGCAAACAGCGAACGGGCTAATCACGCGGCATGTGCTGTTATTATTTGTCGTAGCCATGCCGGCCCTTGCGGCAGGATTGTGGGCTGGCGGTGCCTATTGCGGCAGGCTGAACGATACGGCCTTTCGCCGCTGCGTGCTTGCCTTGCTGGCCATAACGGGTGCCACCCTGCTGTGGCAGGTGATGGCGGTTGCCTGAAATAGGATTCAGCGCCGCAGCGATCCGACCAACAGAGCCTGGAAAACCAGCCTGGCCGACAGGGATGTGGCGGCAAGCAGGATGGTGGAGTCCAGGAGGTTGAGCGCCGAAGTCAGGACCGCGCCCACGAGCGTGGTCATGGAGAAGCTGAACAGAAAGCGCAAGGCGGGCTGATTGTCCAAGGGCAGCTCGGCTCGCCCAGGGCCGAACCAGAGGCGCTCCGCCAGGCATACCCTGGCTGCCCAGCTCGTTGGCTGCCTTACGACCGGCTGGAGCCGAGGCAGGGCCAAGGCCATGCCGACCACGGCCATAATGAGTCCAAGGCTTGGGAGCCAACCCAACCGCGCGTGCGACCAGACCGCAGCCAGGAGCATCGGCACGGCCCCAAGCCGTACCCAGACCTCGGCGGGCCGAATCGGCCAATCGGCCGTGGTGTCTTTCCGAATGCTTCCAGTCCGCTTTCCAATTTCCCGCCCAAAAGTCAGCTTGTCCGCCATACCCAGCCCTCCAGCCTGAATAAACCTGGCTGGCAGTCTACTCCATTTACATGTTCAGGTACAGGGTAGTTGATTTTTTTGCCAGGGCCGAGGGAAGGCAGAGCTGAAGGGGTTTTGTCCAAGCCCTGGATTCCGCCATGAGTCGGCTGCGTCGTCTGGGCCGAATACGCGCCGGCTTGTCCCTGCGCGGGAAAGTGACTATTTCTAGCCGGGTGGGTACATGTCCCCGCCATTACGTCAAAAAATAAGGAAAAGGCGACCATGGCACGACGCTTGAGCCTGCGCACGCGCATCTATGTACCGCTGAGCGCGCTGGTGCTGGTGGCCCTGGTGGGCGCGCTGGTCACGGTCTGGTACACGGTCAGGCTGCAGACCATGGTTACGGAGCTCCTGGAGCGCGACGTGGCGGCCCTGACCGCGGCCGAGGAACTGGCCGGGGCTCTGGTGGCCCAGAAGGGCTTTGCCACCTACTATTTCCTGACGGGCGACGCCGTCTGGCTGAAACGGCTGGACGAGCGCAGCCGGGAGTTCGAAGCCCAGCTCGAGACGACGCGCCAGAATCCGACCATGCCGCAAGGCAGGTCGTTGCTCAACGAGATCGAGGCCGAGTACGTGCGCTATGCCGCCGAGCGCGGCCAGGTGCTTGAGCTGTACGCCTCCGGAAAGCGCCAGGCCGGCGCGAATCTGCACTGGGACGTGCGCGACCGGTTCAACCGCATCTATTCCTTGTGCCAGGAGTACAAGGAACTGCACAAACGCAACATCGCGGACATACAGGAGCGCTCCCGCTCCCGTGCCAGGACCTTGGCAGCCATTGCCTGGGCCGCCGTGCCGGGCGCGGGGCTCATGGGCCTGGGGCTGTTTTGGGTGCTCTACCGCCAGGTGCTGGAGCCTTTGCGCAGGCTGGCCGCCGGCGTGGCTCAGGCCGAAGGCGACCGCCTGGCCGAGGCTCATCCGTCACGGGACGAGGTGAGCGACCTCACGGATCGCGTGCGTGGGCTCATCACGGACGTGGATACAGTGCACATGCAACTGCGCGAGAGCCGCGAGGTGCTGGCCCAGTCCGAGAAACTGGCCGTGGTGGGCAAGCTTGCCGCCGGTGTGGCCCACTCCATCCGCAATCCGCTGACCTCCGTGAAGATGCGCCTGTACACGCTGCAGCGCACCCTGCATCTGGATGATGCGCAAAAGGAAGATTTCGAGGTAATATCCGAAGAGGTCGGCCAGATCGACGGCATCGTGCGCAGTTTCCTGGAGTTCGCCAGGCCGCCCAAGCTCGTCGTGCGGCCCGTGAGCCTCTCGGACGTGGTGGACTCCACGCTGGCCCTGCTCAGGCACAAGCTTGAGTCATACCATGTGGACGTGCTCGTGGAGCGCGAGGGCCCGCTGCCCGAGGTCATGGCCGATCCGGAGCAGGTCAAGGAAGTGCTCGTGAACCTGGTGCTCAATGCCTGCGAGGCCATGGGCGTGGGCGGAACCATCACCATCTCCGAGGAGGAGGGCCACATCGCTCCCCAGGGCCGGGTGACGTTGCTGCGCATCTCCGACACCGGGCCGGGCGTGCCCGAAACCGTGCGCGGTCGCATCTTCGAGCCGTTCTTCACCACCAAGGAAGAGGGCTCGGGGCTGGGCCTGGCCATCGCCGCGCGCATCATGACCGAGCATGGCGGCTGGCTGCACCTGGCATCGGGGCAGGGCAGGGGGGCCACCTTCGTGGTGGGCATGCCGGCCAAGGAGAGCGGAAAATGGCTCAGATCCTGATCGTGGACGATGACCCGCGCCTTCGGCAGAGCTTCGAGAAGCTCCTGCTGGGCGAGGGCCACGAGGTGGTCACGGCCTCCACTGGCGAGGAGGGCGTGGCCCTCGTCGAACGCGGCGCCGGCGGCCTGGACCTGGCCATCGTGGACGTGCGCCTGCCGGGCATGAGCGGCCTGGAGGCCTTTCGCGCCATGCGCGGCCTGGACCCGCAATTGCCGGTCATCGTCATGACCGCCTTCGGCACCACGGACACGGCCATCGAGGCCACCAAGGCCGGGGCCTTCGACTATATCCTCAAGCCGTTCGAGATTCCCGAGGTGCTGACGCTCATCGGCAAGGCCCTGGATTCCCGTCGGCCGGCCGGGCTCAAGGGCCCAACGCTGAGCGACGACGAAGGCGACCATGCGACGCTGCTCGTGGGCCGCAGCCAGGCCATGCAGAACTTGTACAAGTCCATAGGCCGCGTGGCCGCCACCGAGGCCACGGTGCTCGTGCGCGGAGAGTCGGGCACCGGCAAGGAGCTGGTGGCCAGGGCCATATTCCGCCACAGCCTGCGCGCCGAGCGGCCGTATCAGGTCATCAACTGCGTGGCCATCCCCGAGACGCTGCTGGAAAGCGAGCTGTTCGGCTACGAGAAGGGCGCCTTTACCGGGGCCACGGCCCGCCGGGTGGGTAAGATCGAACTTGCCAATCGCGGCACCATCTTTCTCGACGAAATCGGCGACATGCCCTTGGGCATCCAGGCCAAGATCCTGCGCCTGTTGCAGGAGAAACAGATCGAGCGGCTGGGCGGCAACCGGCCCGTGGACGTGGATGTGCGCATCATCGCAGCCACTAACCGCGATTTGGAGCGGGCCATGCGGGACGGCGCCTTTCGCGAGGACCTCTACTACCGGCTCAAGGTTGTCACACTCTGGGTGCCGCCCCTGCGCGAGCGGCCCGAGGACATTCCGTTGCTGGCCCAACATTTCCTGGCCCGCCACGCCCAGGAGCTGGACTCGACGACCCCGGCCCTGGAGCCGGGGGCCCTGGACCGGCTGATTGCCTATCCCTGGCCGGGCAACATCCGCGAGCTGTCCAACACGTTGCACAAGACGCTCATCTTCTGTCGCGGGGCGAGCATCACGGCAGAGGACGTGGCCCAGGCCCTGAGCGAAGGGCGCGGCCGTGGCCCTGTCAGCGAAGAAGCCGCAGCACGGGCGATCGAGGCCATCCGCACCTGGGTGCGCCGCGAATTGGCCGAGCGTCCGGGCGCGCGGGCCTATGATACCCTGTGCGAACGGTTCGACAGCCTGCTCGTGTCCGAGGCCCTGGCGTTGGCAGGCGGCAACCGCAGCAAGGCCGCGCGCATGCTGGGCATCACCAGGCCCACGCTGCTTGCGCGCATCGACAAGTACGGCTTGAAAACCGAAACACTGGTCACGGAGTGAATATGCCGCTGCACAAGCGATATGACATGGTGCGACTGCTGTTGGATGGGTACTTTCAAGGCTATCGCCGCCGCCTGCGCGACAAAGGCCTGGAAATGGATACGGACGAGCTGTGGCAAGACCTCATGGAGGCGGCCCTGGAGGCTGATCGGGACTGGCCGGGCGATACCGGCCCGGAGTGGGAGCGCGCCGTCCTGCAGAACGTGGAGGCGCGGCTGCGGACCATGCAAGGCCTTGGGCCAGCCGGGCCCTGCTAGGGATACCCCTGGCCCGTGGGGCGGCATGCGTTGCAGCCGGGAGGAGATCCCGGCCGCCCTGGCGCGCTTGTTCCACATATGCAGTCGGACGCCGGGATGCGTGACGCGCCTGGCGTTCACCGTCTCCTGCAAGATTGTCATCTCTGGAAACGACAGGCCATAAATAAAGCATGCGCATGTCGTCACGTCGTTAATCATAATCATGCAATAAGTTTACCTGCCAAGTTGACCGATTTGCCGCGCTTCTCTATCGTCTTTCAAATTTCTGAAACCCATGAGGTGCGGCATGCCTCTTTACGCCCATTCCTCTCCCATGCTTGCGAGCGAACAATGGCAGGATTTATCCGAGCATCTGCAGGCCGTGGCCGACATGGCCGGTGAATTCGCCGAGACATTCGGCGGCCATGACTGGGCTCATACGGCCGGTCTGCTGCACGATGTGGGCAAGTGCCAGCCAAAATTTCAAAAGTATCTCATCAATACGGCCCAGGAGTCCTTCCGGGGCAAGAGCGGCGTGGACCACTCCACGGTCGGAGCCAAGCTGGCGGCTTCGGCGGCCACTCTGGGCAAGCTATTGGCCTACTGCCTTGCCGGCCATCATGGCGGGCTGCCGGATGGGACCGGCAACAGCGGCTCCACGCTGGATGCGCCCTGCGGAACGCGAGAAAGCAGATGTGCTGTTAAGGGTAACCTGTAATCAATGAAAACTATCTTTCTTGCTCGTCCACGAAAAGACGGCTGTGAACAAACCGTCGCCGAGCATCTTCATCAGACAGCCGATGTCGCCGCCAGACATTGCGAAGCTGTGGGGCTATCATCAATAGGGAGACTCGTTGGTCTTGTGCATGATGCCGGTAAGTATCGACGACAGTTCCAAGAGTATATCAATCCGGAAAGCGGCCTTAACCGGGACGAGGGAGGGCACTCGACTGCTGGTGCGCAATTACTCTGGAACAGGCTTGCAGGAAAAACTCAGTTTTCTCAACTTTTGGCCGAAATGGCCTGCTTGTGCATCGCCTCGCATCATGCCGGGCTCATGGATGTTTTGTCATCCAGTGGTGAGGGTGTCTTGGAAAAGCGTCTAAAACGAGACCCCAAAGAGACCGGCCTGGAGGAGGCTAGGCGGCATCTCATGGCAGAATTGGGATCAGACATCGAACCGCTTATCCAGTCGGGCTGCTGCGAACGGGAATTGGCGATGCTTTGTGCGGCAATCGGAGACACTGAGCCGACCGAAACCTTGCATTCGTTTCATCTTGGCCTAGTAACCCGATTTGTTTTCAGCGCACTGCTGGACGCAGACCGCCTGAGCGCCGCCAGTCGTCTTCCGTCGCCGCCGCCGGACTGGCCGACGTTGCGTAAACGTCTTGAGCAGCATGTCGCCAAATTCAAAACGAAGAACCAAGTGGATGCCCTTCGCGCGGAGATTTCGACTGCCTGTCTGGAGCAGGGCGGCCGGGCACGCGGCGTCTTTACCCTCTCCATCCCCACCGGCGGAGCAAAGACGCTCTCCAGTCTGCGTTTCGCTCTCAAGCACGCAGAAACGCATGGTCTTGAGCGGATAATTGTAGTTCTGCCGTACACTTCAATTATCGAGCAAAATGCAAGGGTCGCCAGGGAGGTCTTCGAGGAGCCAATCAAAGCGCCGGTCGGAACCATCGTCTTGGAGCACCATTCCAACCTCGCCCCGGACAAGGATACGGACGAAGCCCGCATTCTCGCCGAAAACTGGGATGCACCAATCGTTTTCACCACCATGGTACAAGCGCTGGAGGCTCCCTTCGGCTGGGGAGCACGGGCGACCCGGCGCATGTGCTCCATGGCCCGTAGCGTGCTCATCTTCGATGAAATTCAGATGCTACCTGTAAAGACAGTCCACCTTTTCAACAATGCGGCAAATTTTTTGGTCGAGCGGTGCGGATCGAGCATAGTGCTGTGTACTGCGACTCAGCCGATTTTGCACAAGGTGAGCAAAGAAAAAGGCGCGGTCAGGCTCGCTATTTATCCTGAATTGGCGCCGAGGCCACCCACAGATTTGCATCAGGAGTTCAACTCTTTCCGCAAGGTGGCTATGCGCGACATGCGGAGAACCGGTGGCTGGTCGCGAGAAGCAATCGGGGGCCTGCTTTCTGAGCAAGTGAAGCAGAAAGGCGATGCGCTCCTCGTTGTCAATACCAAGGCGAATGCCAGGACGCTCTTCGAAATGTGCAGGAAGCAGCCATTCACAACCTTTCACTTGAGCACGAGCATGTGTCCTCAGCATCGAAGCGACATACTCGAAGCGATCAAGGACATTCAAAAAGCAAGGCAGCCTCTGGCGGTAATCAGTACCCAACTCATCGAGGCGGGAGTTGACATCAGTTTCGGTGCGGTCATTCGATTTTTGGCGGGCCTGGATTCCATGATTCAGGCGGCCGGCCGTTGCAATCGGCACGGAGAACGGGGATTCGGTGAACTTTTCATCCTCAATCCGGCGGAAGAGAGCTTGAGGAATTTGCCAGATATAAAAATGGGCAAAGAAGACTCCGAACGCGTGCTCAATGAGTTTCGAGATAATCCCGTTATCTTTGACAATGACCTGCTTTCCCCCAAGGCCATGGAACGTTACTTCTTCTATCATTTTTCAAAACGAGCCAAAGAGATGAGCTATCCCGTCGCTGCCGACAGTTATGGTCATGCAGACACCTTACTTGAAGCATTGTCGGACAACGGGGAAGCCGTGAACGCATACCGTCGCATGCACGGTAGCGAAAACCCCAAGTTGCTGCTCAAGCAGTCCTTCGCGAGCGCGGCAAAGGAGTTTGCGGTCATCGACGCGGCAACGGACCCCGTCCTGGTTCCTTACAAAGAGGGACGTGAGCTCATTAACGACCTGAGCAGCTGCCATGACCCGGAAAAAACTAGGGCACTGCTCAAGGCAGCCCAGCGTTATTCGGTCAACCTTTTCAGACACGAGTTCCATCGATTGGAGAACGCTATCTTTGAAACAAATCCTGGAAGCGGCGTTTACTGCATCCAAAGCGGCTATGATCCCGACTTTGGTCTGACTGGTGAGCACGGGGCGGCTCTATTCGCATAACCATGGAGACAGCCATGAAGAACAGCGTTTCCTTCACAGTAAGGGGGAGTTTTGCCCTTTTCACAGATCCTCTGACACGCATCGGGGGCGAAAAGTGCTCCTACCATATCCCGACGTACGAGGCTCTCAAGGGCATCGCCAAGTCCATCTATTGGAAGCCTACATTCATCTGGGTGATTGATAAAGTTCGCGTGATGAAGCGCATTCAGACTCAGACAAAAGGCGTAAAACCCATCAAGATGCATGGCGTTTATCCTAGCCTGCACATTCCAGGAAAAAAGAATGAATCCTTGCATGAACTTTCCATCTACACCTATCTACGTGATGTAGAATACCAAGTATCGGCTCATTTTGAATGGAACCAGCATCGTAAGGATTTGGACACTGATCGGATAGACGGCAAGCATTACGAATGCGCCAAGCGCATGATCCTGAAAGGCGGTCGACAAGATGTCTTTCTGGGAACTCGGGAATGTCAGGGATATGTCGAGCCTTGCACATTCGGTGAGGGGCCAAGCGAACTAGACAATGCAGGTGAGCTGGCGCTGGGCCTCATGTTCCACGGCTTCGACTATCCGGATGAGTCTGGCATGGACATGCTTCGGGCGCGATTCTGGCGACCAACGATGAGAAATGGTGTCATTGATTTCCCCCGCCCTGAGGGATGTCCACTTGTCCACGACGTACGGCCAATGCTCCCCTGCCCGCCAGCCCTGAATCAGGACAAGGAGTGTGAAGAATGAGCTGGATGCAGAAACTCGTGGAGACTTACCATAAGTGTGCGAGCTTAGTGGGGGACTATTCGGAAAAGACGCCGCTTATCCCCATTTTCCATACGCTGCAAAATGCTCACATCCATGTGAGCGTGAATGAACGATCCGAACTCGTTCGTGCGGAAATCGTGGAGGAGAATAATCGTACCATCATTCCTGCAACAGAAGAATCAGCAGGGCGTACTAGCGGATACACACCGCACCCACTTTTCGATAAGTTGCAATATGTTGCAAAGGATTATGCAAAGTTGGGTGGAGATAAGCGCTGCAAGGAACAAAACACTAAAAAGGAAATAGAATGCTTTTATCTGTATTCAAAACTGCTTAATGATTGGTGCGAGTCCGAGCATGGACACCATAAGGTGCAGATAGTCTTGTCTTATTTGTTAAAAGGTACTTTGATTCAAGATCTGATGAGTCACAGCATCATAGTGCCAGACGAGGCCGGCATGCCGTACCGGAAGTGGCCGAAGGCAAAGAGCCCGATCCCGAGTATTTATCGTATCCTACCGCCTAACAGTGCCGACCAGCTCGAAGCCTTTGTCCGGTTCTCGGTGGAAATCCCCGAGGACCCCATTGCCCACCTTTGGGAGGACAGATCCGTCTGGGAGAGCTGGATCGCTTACTATAGACAAATTCGAGTTGAAAGAGGGCAATGCTACGTCACGGGAAATGTGGAGCTGCTCGCCGAACAGCATCCGGCTAGAATTCGCCATGCCGCCGACGGGGCTAAGCTCATCTCCTCCAACGATAAAGAAGGGTTTACCTACCGCGGGCGGTTCACGGACGCAGAGCAGGCATGCAGCGTCGGCATCGAAACTTCGCACAAGGCCCATGCCGCCTTGCGTTGGCTCATCGCCAGACAGGGCGGCAGAAACGGAGAACTGGCTACTGTAGCCTGGGCCGTAGGAAGGGAGACATCGGCACCCAACCCGCTCTACGACACCGCCAAGCTCTTCAAATCATCCCCCAATGCCGAGGTGGGTGCATCCAAACCATACACTGCCCAGGAATTCGGCCGGAAGTTCCGGTTGCTCGTTCAGGGCTACGGGGCCTCGCTCGGAGCGACCGACGATATAGTGGTTATGGCCCTGAACGCGGCCTCGACGGGGCGATTAGCAATCAAGTTCTACCGCGAACTGACCGGCTCGGAGTTCCTGGAGCGGCTTGAGGCTTGGCATACCGGCTGCGCTTGGCCTTGGAAGATTGATGCAGACGAGAAGCGTCTCTACATCTGCGCACCCTCTCCAAAAGACATCGCCCGAGCTGCCTATGGCAGGTCTATCTTAGGCAAGGCAGGGGGGAAACTGTTGGAGGCGACGGTGGAACGGCTGCTGCCCTGCATCGTGGATGGCGCTCCCCTCCCGAGGGACCTCACAGAGGCCTGCTGCCGCAGGGCCTGCAATCGCGCCGGTTTTGAGAAGCAGGCCGGGGGAACGACGCGCAAAGGCGGCAAACCGACTGAACAGGCAATGACTTGGCATGAAACCCTTGGCGTCGCCTGTGCCACATACCGATACTTCCACAAAGAGGAGAACTATCAAATGGCCCTCGAACACGATCGAAGAAATAGAGATTACCTCTACGGAAGATTGCTCTCCCTCGCTGACTATCTTGAAGGTGCGGCTCTGAACGCTGCCGGTGAGAAGCGCGAAACAAACGCAGCCAGATATACGCAACGTTTCGCTGATCATCCTTTTTCCACTTGGCGGACAATTGATCTTAATTTGCGGCCTTACAGATCACGTCTGTCGACGAATAAGAGACCGCTGCTTACAAAACTTGAAAAGAGCTTCGATGAAGTCATGTGTCTTTTCTCCACCGAGGACTTCACCTCCGACGAACGGCTCTCTGGTGAATTTCTCATAGGCTATTACTGCCAACGCGCGGAGCTTTTCAGGAGTAAAGAAGCAGCGGTCGATACCCTTCTCGATGAACTTCAAGCGCCTGATGCAGATGTCCCGGAAGATGAAAACTCTGAGGAAGAATAACCAGCTAGTGTAAGGAGCCCATATGAGCCTCAGCAACAAAATCGACTTCGCCGTGGTCTTCCGTGTCGCCAACGCCAATCCCAACGGCGATCCCCTCAACGGCAATCGCCCAAGGATCAACTATGATGGCAAGGGCGAGGTTTCGGATGTCTGTCTCAAGCGCAAGATGCGAGATAGGCTCCAAGAGATAGGGCATGCCATTTTCGTTCAGTCCGATGACCGGCGCATTGATAGCTTCAAAAGCCTCAAAGCCCGCGCCGACAGTGTCATCAAGGATTATTCAAAGCCGGAGCAGGTGATTGAAACCGCTTGTAAGACCTGGTTCGATGTGCGCGCCTTCGGCCAGATTTTCTCCTTCGCCGGCAAGAAGAAAGACGCTGAGAAGGGTTCCGGCGTTTCCATTCCTGTTCGCGGGCCGGTTTCGATCCACCCCGCTTTCAGTCTGACACCAGTCAGCGTCACCAGTACGCAGATCACTCGAAGTGTCAGCCTGGAGGAAGAGGTCAAGCGTGGATCGGATACCATGGGCATGAAACATCGCGTGGATCATGGGGTCTACCTCTTCTACGGCGCCATGAATCCACAGTTGGCTGGAAGGACTGGTTTCAGTGATGAGGATGCCGAGGTTATCAAGAAGGTTTTGCCCCAGCTGTTCGATAACGATGCCTCCTCTGCTAGGCCCGAGGGAAGCATGGAGGTTCTCAAGGTTTACTGGTGGAAACACAACAGCCCAAGCGGTCAGTATTCTTCCGCCAAGGTCCACGGAAGCCTGAAGGTTGAAACACTTGCCCATGGCGACGTGGAATACTCGTTGACAGAATTGGCTGGTTTAAAGCCAGAGGTCATTGCTGGCAGCTAGTCCCATGTACTCCGAGGACGACCTGCTGCCCATTTCGGCCCTGCAGCATTACCTCTATTGCCCCAGGCAGTGCGCGCTCATCCATGTGGAGCGGGCCTGGAGCGAGAACGTGTTCACGGCCGAAGGCCGGCTGCTGCACGAGCGCGTGGACAGGCCGCAAAGCGAAACGCGCGGCGGCGTGCGCGTCGCCTATGGCCTGCTGTTGCGCTCCCTGCGTTTGGGGCTGACGGGCAGGGCCGACGTGGTGGAGTTCCATGCCGCTGGCGACAAGGGGGGCCGCAAGGTTCCCTTTCCCGTCGAATACAAGCGCGGCAGGCCCAAGCAGAAAGACTGGGACCGCATCCAGCTCTGCGCCCAGGCCATGTGCCTGGAAGAGATGCTCGAAAGCGAAATGCTTGGCACGCGAGTGGCCGAGGGCGCTCTGTTCTACGGCAAGACGCGCAGGCGGGAGCAGGTCGCTTTTGACGAGCGGCTGCGCGGCCTGCTCCCTGGCCGGGCGCTGCCTGCCCAAGGCCGGAGCGGGCAAGGCTTCGGCGCGGGCATACATGCTCAAGGCCATGAGGGAACCATGAAACGACTGCTCAACACGCTCTTCGTGACCACCCAGGGCGCGTACCTGTCCAAGGATGGCGAGACCGTGGCCGTGTCCGTGGACGGCGAGCGGCGGCTGCGCGTGCCGGTACACACCCTGGACGGCGTGGTCTGCTTCGGCAACGTGCTGGCCAGCCCGTTCCTGCTCGGCATGTGCGCCGAGCGCGACGTTGCCGTGAGCTTCCTGTCCGAGAACGGCCGTTTCCTGGCCAGGGTCGCGGGGCCGGTCTCGGGCAACGTGCTGCTGCGGCGCGAGCAGTTCCGGCGGGCAGATAACGGCGGCGCGTGCCTGGAGATCGCCAGGGCCATGCTGGCCGGCAAGCTCTGCAACTGCCGCACGGTCCTGCGCCGCTCCGCCAGGGACCACCCGGAGACAGCCCAGGCGGTGGAGGCCGCGGCCGACGGCCTGGGCGGGCTGCTGCGCCGGCTGGAGACCACGGACGACCTGGAGGCCATGCGCGGCGTAGAAGGCGACGCGGCGCACCGCTACTTCGGGGCTTTCGACCACATGATCCTGGCGGACAAGGAGGCCTTCCGTTTCGAGGGCCGCAATCGTCGGCCGCCGCTGGACCGCATGAACTGCCTGCTGTCCTTCCTGTACACCTTGCTTGCGCATGATGTGCGGTCCGCGCTCGAATCCGTGGGGCTGGACTGCCAGGTGGGCTTCCTGCACCGGGACAGGCCCGGACGTCCCGGCCTCGCCCTGGACCTCATGGAGGAGTTCCGCCCGATCATCGCCGACCGGCTGGCGCTTTCGCTGGTCAACAAGCGCCAGGTCAAGGCAAGCGGGTTCACGGTGTCCGAATCCGGGGCCGTGACCATGGACGATGAAACGCGCAAGGCCGTGCTCGTGGCCTACCAGGAGCGCAAGCGCGAGGAGATCGTGCACCCGTTCCTCAAGGAGCGCGTGGCCCTCGGCATGCTCTTCTTTGCCCAGGCCCTGCTCCTGGCCCGGCATCTGCGCGGCGATCTGGACGGCTATCCGCCGTTCCTATGGCGGTGAGGTCGCCTTTGCATGAGGGCCGTGGATTGAAACCTGTGGAAGTGAGCCATGATGGTGCTTGTCAGCTATGATGTCGCCGTGAGCGAGACGGGCGGCCAGGCCCGGCTGCGTAAAGTGGCCAGGACGTGCGAGAACTACGGCCAGCGGGTGCAGTTCTCGGTCTTCGAATGCCTGGTCGACCCTGCGGAATGGGCTGTCCTCAAGGCTAAGCTCGTGGACGCCATCAACCCCGAGCAGGACAGCCTGCGTTTCTACTACCTGGGGGCAAACTGGGAGCGCCGGGTGGAGCACGTCGGAGCCAAGCCAGCGATTAACCCGGAAGGCCCGCTGGTGATATGATCCGCGAACCGCAAGCTCGCGGGATTTTCCAGGGAGATTCGCGGATGAATAAACACAAGGTGTTACAGCAGGTTAAGGAGCGAGCGTAAATTCGCATCATCCCCTTGCAACCACAACCGACTACTTTCGCGGGTTCCCGCCCGAGAACCC